>CAYPVZ010000026.1:0-10156 GCA_964414235.1 uncultured Rhodothermales bacterium
AGCGGGCGTGGCACCGTCCGCCGCCAGTCCGTCGCCGCCGGGCGCGCGCTCCCGGGCGCCGTCACCCTCACCGCCGAGGCCCGATGAGCGAGTTGCACCCTCAGATTCCGGCGATCCACAATGCGCCCGTCGCGCTCGGCACGCTCGCCGAGCGCCTCCGCCAGCGCGGCATCGCAACGGACGTCACAGGTCCGACGGACGCGCTGATCCAGAACGTCACCATCGACAGCCGGCAGGCCGCCGAGGGCGTCCTCTTCGCCGCCATCTCGCCCGACACGCATACCGGCCGCGACGGCCACGACTTCGTCGACGACGCGCTCGCGCGCGGCGCCTCGGCCGCGCTCGTCTCGGACGAGTGGCTGGCCGCCCGCGCGTCGTCGGCACCGGAACCCTTGGGGAAGGGTGTGCGCCTTCCCGGCGCGGCCTTCGTATCCGCAGAGGACACGAGGGCCGCGCTGGCGGAGGTTGCAGCGGACGTCTATGGGCGCCCGGGCGACGCGCTCACGCTCCTCGGCGTGACCGGCACGAACGGCAAGACGACCACCGTCTTCCTGCTTCATCACCTGTTGACCACGCTCGGCGCGACGACCGGCCTCATCGGAACGGTCGAGAACCGGATCGGGGAGGAGCGCTACGCGACGCAGTTCACGACGCCCGAGGCGCCCGCGCTCCAGCGACTGCTCCGCGCGATGGACGAAGCCGGCTGCACGCACGCCGCGATGGAGGTGTCGAGCCACGGCCTCGCGCTCCACCGCGTCGGCGGCCTCCGCTTCGACGTCGCCGTCTTTACGAACCTGACGCAGGACCACCTCGACTACCACGGCTCGATGGCCGAGTACGAGGCCGCCAAGAAGAGCCTGTTCGACGGCCTCGATGCCGAAGCGGTCGCCGTCATCAACGCCGACGACCCGGCGCACGGGCGGATGGTGGCCGACACGGCGGCCCGCGTCGTCACCTTCGGCACGTCGCCCGAGGCGGACGTCCGCGTCGAGGTGCTCGCGAACGAGATCGACGGGCTGATGCTTCGCCTCGACGGCGCCGAGCGGCGGTTCGGGCTGGCGGGCCGCTTCAACGCGCTCAACCTGGCCGCGGCGTACGCGGCGGGCGTCGCCCTCGGCTACGACAAGGCCGCCGTGCTCGACGCGCTGGCCGAGGCGCGCGGCGTGCCCGGCCGCTTCGAGACCGTCCGCGGCAGCAGTGTCCTCGGCGTCGTTGACTACGCGCACACGCCGGACGCGCTCGCCAACGTGCTGGCAACGGCCCGCGAGATCGTGCCCGCCGGCCGCCGGCTCTGGGCCGTCTTCGGCTGCGGCGGCGACCGCGACGCCGGCAAGCGCCCGCTCATGGCGGAAGTCGCCGAGGCCCGCGCCGACCGCGTCGTGATCACGAGCGACAACCCGCGCACCGAAGCCCCCGAGGCCATCCTCGACGACATCGAGGCCGGGCTGGCGCATCCCGAGGCCGCCACGCGCATTGCCAGCCGCGAGGAAGCCATCCGCTACGCCATCGCCCACGCCGTGCCGGGCGACGTCGTCGTCGTGGCCGGCAAGGGACACGAGACCTATCAGATCGTCGGCACCGTGAAGCGCCACTTCGACGACCGCGAGATCCTCCGCACCGCTCTCTCCACCTCTGAGGCCGCCTGATGTTGTACCTCCTCTTCCGGTGGATCGAAAATACGTACCACCCGCCCGGCTTCCAGGTCTTCCAGTTCTCGACGGTCCGCGCCGGGCTGGCAGCGGGCACGGCGCTGCTCGTGGCGCTGTTCGCGGGCAAGAAGATCATCCAGGCGCTGCGGAGCCGCCAGATCGGCGAGACGGTCCGCGAGGGCGAGGACGCCGGCGCCGTCAACCACGCCCACAAGGCCGGGACGCCGACGATGGGCGGCATCATCCTGCTGCTGGCGCTCGCCGTGGGCGTCCTCTGCTGGGGCGACCTCACGAACGTCTACGTCTGGATCGCGCTCGGCGCGACGCTCTGGATGGGCGCCTTCGGCTTCGCCGACGACTACATCAAGACGGTCAAGAAAAACAAGGAGGGCATCGCGCCGAAGGTGAAGCTGGCCGGCCAGCTCTCGCTGGGCATCCTCGTCGCCCTCCTCATCGTGTTCGCGCTGCCCGACGACGGCCACTCGGACACGTTCACGTCGCTCCCGTTCGTCCCGAATGGCGGCTTCGACTACGATTTCCTCTCGCCGCTGCTCGGACATGAGATCGGCTGGCTGGTCTACATCGTCGTCACCACGTTCATCCTGACCGGCGTATCGAACGCCGTCAACCTGACGGACGGCCTCGACGGGCTGACGGCCGGGACGGCGGCGTTCTCGACGCTGGCGCTGATCGGGATGACCTACATCACGGGCAACGCCAACCTCTCGGCCTTCGTCAACGACATCCACCTGCCGGGCACGGGCGAGCTGATCATCTTCGGCGCGGCGCTGTCGGCGGCGTGCTTCGGGTTCCTGTGGTACAACGGGCACCCGGCGCAGGTCTTCATGGGCGACACGGGCAGCCTCGCGCTCGGCGCGGCCATCGGGACGCTGGCGATCCTGATCAAGAAGGAACTCTACCTCCCGGTCGTAGGCGCCATCTTCTTCGCCGAGACGGTCTCGGTGATCGTCCAGACGATGTACTTCAAGTACACGAAGCGGAAGTACGGCGAGGGCCGGCGGGTCTTCCGGATGGCGCCGCTGCACCACCACTATGAGGCGCTCGGCGTTCACGAGTCGAAGATCGTGATCCGGTTCTGGATCGTGACGGCGCTGCTGTCGATCCTGGCCATGTTCCTCTTCCGGATCCGATGACCGTCCGCGAGCTCCAGCTTCCGCCGGTCCGGCCCGAGACGCCCACCTCGCCCGACGCGCTCCGCCAGTCGGTGCCGGGCGCGCGCGTGACCGTCGTCGGCGGCGCGCGCTCCGGGCTGGCGGTCGCGCGGCTCCTCAAGCGCCACGGCGCCAACGTCTTCCTGAGCGACCACGGCGACGCCGAGCCCGGCGTGGCGGAGGGGCTGAAGGCCGACGGCATCGCGGCCGAGTTCGGCGGCCACACGGCCCGCGCCTTCGACGCCGACTGGCTGGTGCTCAGCCCCGGCGTGCCGAGCACGGCGCCCATCGTGCAGTCGGCGCTGCGGCAGAAGCGGCCGGTGTATTCCGAGATCGAGGTCGCGAGCTGGTTCTGCCAGAGCCCCATCGTCGCCATCACCGGCTCGAACGGGAAGACGACCACGACGACGCTCGTCGGGCACCTCTTCGCCGAGGCCGGGCGGAAGCACGTCGTCGCCGGCAACATCGGCTACGCGTTCTCGGACTACGTCGACGACCTCGACGCCGAGACCGTCGTGGTGCTGGAGGTCTCGTCGTTCCAGCTCGACCACGTCTCGACGTTCCGGCCGACCGTCGCCGTCCTCCTGAACGTCACGCCGGACCACCTCGACCGCTACGGCCACGACTTCGGCCGCTACGCGGCGGCCAAGTTCCGCCTCTTCGACAACCTCCGGCCGGGCGACTGGCTGGTGGCCAACTGGGACGACGTCGTCGTCCGCGAGCACGTCCAGTCGTGGTCCGCCGAGCGCGGGCTCGTCCCCGTCTGGTTCTCCGCCGACGACGAGCCCACGCCCGGCGCGTTCGCGAAAGACGGCCGCGTCGTCCTGGCCCTCCCCGAACACGGCGCCGCTCTGGTCGGCGGCGCGTCCCCCCACCTGTTCCGTCCTGAGGACCTCATGTCTACCTCCGACCTCGCCCTTCGCGGGCGCCACAACCTCTACAACTCCCTCGCGTCGGCCATCGTGGCCCGTGCGATGGAGATCCGGAGCGACGTGGTCCGCGAGAGCCTGACGTCCTTCGAGGGCGTCCCGCACCGGCTCGAGTCCGTCCGCACCGTCGGCGGCGTCCGGTTCGTCAACGACTCGAAGGCGACGAACGTCAACGCCGTGTGGTACGCGCTGGAGAGCTTCCCCGCGACGGACGGCCCGAGCGTCGTCCTGATCGCAGGCGGGCGCGACAAGGGCAACGACTACGAGCCGCTCAAGCGCCTCGTCGAGGAGCGCGTCAAGGGCATCGTCGCCATCGGCGAGGGCGCCGACGCGGTCGAGGAGGAGCTCGGGCCGCACACGGAGCGCGTCGCGCGCGCCGGCTCGATGGAGGAGGCCATCCAGTACGCCCGGCTCATGGCCGAGCCCGGCGACACGGTCCTGCTTAGCCCCGCCTGCGCCTCGTTCGACATGTTCGAGAACTACGAGGACCGCGGCGACACCTTCAAGCGCCTCGTCCACGCCCTCTAACGCCCCGCTGGCGACGCCCGCCAGCCCGCCGACCTGATGTCTGCCGTTGCCACCACCGCTCCCGAACGCCGACCCGCCGACCGGGCCGTGATCTGGGCCGTCCTTGCGCTGAGCGCGATGGGCGTGATCGCGGTGTACTCGGCCATCTCGTTCCTGGCCGAGACCAAGTCCGGCGGGGACACCGAGCGGTTCCTGTTCCGGCACCTGCTCCGCCTCGGGCTGGCGCTCGGCGCGGCCGGCTTCCTGTCGCTGGTCAACTACCGGAAGCTGGCGGGCGTGTCGAAGTGGCTGCTGGTCGGGTCGCTCGGGCTGCTCGGGCTCGTGCAGGTGACGGGCGCCGTCACGAACGGCGCGCAGCGCTGGCTGGAGTTGGGGCCGATCTCGTTCCAGCCGTCGGACTTCGCGAAGGTGGCGCTCATCCTCTACGTGGCCATCCTCCTCGCCAAGAAGCAGGACTACATCGGCGACTTCACGCGCGGCTTCGTGCCGCTGCTCGTGTGGATCGGACCGACGGTCCTGCTCATCGGCAAGGAGGATCTTTCCACGGCGGCGGTGCTTTCGGTCACGATGGGAGCGATGCTGTTCGTCGGGCGAGTTCGGGTGCTGCACATGGCGGCCGTGGCCCTGGTCGGCCTGCTTCTGGCGGTCGGCTTCCTGGCGACGTCGCCACAGCGGGCGGCGCGGGTGGAGGCATGGACCGGCATCGAGCTGTTTGCCTCCAACGACGAGGCCGTCGCGATCTCGAACGACGACGAGAACTACCAGTCCGACCAGGCGCGCATCGCCATCGCCATGGGCGGGCTGACGGGCGTCGGGCCAGGCAAGAGCGTCCAGCGCGACTTCCTGCCGGCGCCGTACAACGACTTCATCCTGGCCATCATCACCGAGGAGTACGGGCTGCTCGGCGCGGCCGTGGTGCTCTTCGTGTTCGCCTGGATCCTCGGGCGGGGCTTCCTCCGCGTCGCGCGCGGCGCGCCGGACCCGCTCGGCCTCTTCCTCGCCACCGGCCTCACGACGGCCATCGTCCTCGGCGGCTTCGTCAACGCGATGGTGACGTGCGGGCTGCTGCCCGTCACCGGGCTGGCGATGCCGTTCATCAGCTACGGCGGCACGTCCATGATCGCGACCGGCGCCATGGTCGGCATCCTTCTCAACGTCTCACGCCACGCCACCTCGTGACCGACGCCACTCCCACGACGACCACCAGCGGCGCCCCGGCCGGGACGCCCCGTGTGCTGTTCGCCTGCGGCGGCACGGGCGGGCACGTCTACCCGGCCATCGCCATCGCCGACGCCGTCCGCCAGATCGCGCCGGACGCGGCCATCGCCTTCGCCGGCACGCGCGACCGGATGGAGTGGGAGGCCGTCCCGAAGGCGGGCTACCCGATCTCCGCAGTGACCGTCAGCGGCTTCCAGCGGAGTTTTTCGGCCGACGCCATCGCGAAGAACCTGGCGTTCCCGTTCAAGCTCATCAAGGGCCTCTGGGAGAGCTGGCGGCTCATCGGCACGTTCGACCCGGACGTCGTCGTGGGCACGGGCGGCTACGCGAGCGGGCCCGTGGGGCTGGCGGCGTCGCTGCGCGGGCGGCGGCTCGTGCTCCAGGAGCAGAACGCCTATGCCGGCGCGACCAACAAGCTGCTGGCCGGGCGCGCAGACCGCGTCTACGTCGCCTTCGACGCGGCCGTCCCGTTCTTCGCGCCCGCCGAGGTCGAGGTCGCCGGCAACCCGGTCCGGCAGGACTTGGTGGACGTCGACCGCGCCGAGGCGCGTGCGCACTGGGACATCCCGGCCGACGCGCACGTGCTCCTCGCGATGGGCGGCTCGCTCGGCGCCGGGCCGATCAACGGCGCCCTCAAGCTCCACCTCGACGCGCTGCTGGCGGACGAGCGGGCCTTCGTGATCTGGGCTGCCGGCAAGCGCTACTACGACACGCTCCGCGAGGCCGTCCCCGAGCACGACCGCCTCCGCCTCGTGCCGTACCTCGACCGGATGGACCTCGCTTATGCCGCGGCCGACCTCGCGCTCTGCCGCGCCGGCGCCATCACGTGCTCCGAACTGGCGGTCACCGGCACGCCGTCCGTCCTCGTCCCGAGCCCGAACGTGACGGCCGACCACCAGACCAAGAACGCCCTCGCGCTCTCGGAGGAAGGCGCCGCCGTCCTCCTCGCCGAGCCCGAGCTCGACGCACGGTTCGAGGACACCGTCCCGACGCTCCTCCACGACGAGGCCCGCCGCCAGACCATGGCCGAGGCCGCGCTCCGCATCGCGCGCCCCGACGCTGCCCACACCATCGCCGAGGCCGTCGTGGCTCTCGCCGCAGCCCCTACCGACCGATGAGCGAGATCCGACGCACCGGCGAGATGGGCACGGTCCGGCGGATCCACATGGTGGGGATCGGCGGGATCGGCATGTCGTCCATCGCTGAGGTCCTGATCAACCGAGGCTTCGTCCTCTCGGGCTCGGACCTCAAGAAGAGCGAGGTCACGGCGCGGCTCGAAGAGCTGGGCGCGACGATCTACGAGGGCCATGCCGCCGAGCACGTCCAGGATGCCGACGTCGTGGTCTACTCGTCGGCCGTGAAGCACCCCGAGGAGAACCCGGAGACGGCCGAGGCGCTGCGCCGGCTGATCCCGATCATCAAGCGGTCCGAGATGCTCGGCGAGCTGATGCGCGCCAAGCGCGGCGTCGGCATCGCGGGCACGCACGGCAAGACGACGACGACGACGATGGTCGGCCTCGTGGCCCAGCACGCCCAGCTCGACCCGACGATCATCGTCGGTGGCAAGGTGGCCGTCTTCGGGTCGAACGCGGTCGCGGGTGCCGGCGAGATCATCGTCGTCGAGGCCGACGAGTACGACCGGACGTTCCTCCGGCTGACGCCCATCGTCGCCGTCGTCACCAACATCGAGGCGGACCACCTCGACATCTACGAGGACCTCGACGACATCAAGGACGCCTTCGTCCAGTTCGCCAACTCGGTCCCGTTCTTCGGCGCCGCCATCCTGTGCCTGGACGATCCGAACGTCCGGAGCGTGCTCGGCCGCATCCACCGGCCGGTCCGGACCTACGGCACCAGCCGCCAGGCGTCGCTGCGCGCCGAGGCCATCGAGCAGGTCGGGCCCGTCACGACGTTCGACGTCTACGAAGGCTCGGAGCGGCTGGGCGCGATCACGCTCCACGCGCCGGGCCTCCACAACGTCCGCAACGCACTGGCGGCCGTCGCCGTCGGGCTCGAACTCGGCGTCGCGTTCGCCACCATCGCCGAGGCGCTGGCGCAGTACCAGGGCGTCGACCGCCGCTTCCAGGTCAAGGGCGAGGCAGCGCTGTCGCGCGACGACCAGAGCGGTACCGTCCTCGTCGTCGACGACTACGCGCACCACCCGACCGAGGTGGAGGCCACGCTGGCCGCGGCGGCGCATGGGTGGAGCGAGCGGCGCGTCGTCGCCGTCTTCCAGCCGCACCTCTACAGCCGCACGCGCGACCTCGCCGAGGACTTCGCGCGGGCCTTCTACGACGCCGACGTGCTCGTCGTGACCGACGTGTACCCGGCGCGCGAGGAGCCGATCGAGGGCGTGAGCGGCCAGATGATCGCCGACCTCGCCCGCCAGTTCGGCCACCGCGACGTCCATTACGTCTCGCAGAAGGGCGCCATCCCGGCCCACCTCCACAGCCTCGTCTGCCCCGGCGACCTCGTCGTGACGATGGGCGCGGGCGACGTCTTCAAGTTCGGCGAGGCGTTCCTGGATGAGCTCCAGACGGCGGCTTCCGAAGAGGTCAACGAGCGATGACCAAGCGCACGCCCCAGCAGAAGGCCGACCGCCGCCGCAAGATCCTTCGCCGGGTCGGGCTCGGCGTGCTGCTGCTCGGCCTCGGCGCGGCGTGGGTCTGGCAGCGGACGCTCCCGCTCAAGCGGATCGCCGTCGTCGGCGCGGTGCACACGCCGGCCGCCGAGGTCGTCGCGCTGACGCACGCCGAGCCGGACTCGGTGGCGCTGTTCTCGCTCTCGCCCGCGCTGCTGGCGGACCGCGTCGCGCGGCACCCGTGGGTCGCCTCGGCCTCGGTCCGCCGCCTGCCGACGGGCACCCTTCGCATCGCCGTGGCGGAACGGACGCCGGTCGCGCTCGTGCTGGATGGGGCGGGCCGTCCGTCGCACTTCCTCGACGCGGCGGGCTTCGCGATGCCCGTCGCCGCCGCCAGCCCCGCACTCTACGACGTCCCCGTGCTCCACGGCGCGCCGCCCTACCACCCGACCCAGCCCGTCGCGAGCGCCGGCCTCCGCTCGTTGCTCGCCGCCCTTGCCCGCGCCGACGACGCCACGCTCGCCCTCGTCTCCGAGATCGACTGGGGCCGGACGGTCACGCTCTGGACGACACCCGTCGAGGGACACGGCTCGCTCCCGGTCCGCCTCGGCCACACTGGCCATGCCGACCAGCTTCGGCGGCTCCGCGCCTTCTGGGACGAGTCCGTCCTGCCGCGCCCGGATACCCGATTTGAGAGCGTCGACCTCCGCTTCGCGGGCCAGATCGTGACGCGCGAGTCGACGCCCGCCGACACGGTGGCCACGGCCACGCCGCCCGCCCCCTCCGCCAGCTAACTCTTCCCACCCTCCATCGCCATGACTCACTACCAGCGTACCGGCGAGCGACTCGTCGTCGGCGTCGACATCGGCACGACGAAGATCTGCGCCGTCGTCGCGTCGGCCGACGAGTTCGGCCGCATCCATATCCGTGGGGTCGGCGTCGCCGAGTCCGAGGGGCTCAACCGCGGCGTCGTCGTCAACATCGACAAGACGGTCGAGGCCGTGAAGAAGGCGATTTCGGAGGCCGAGCGCGCGGCGGGCGTCGAGACGCGCTCGGTCATCGTGGGCATTGCGGGCGACCACATCCAGTCGTTCCAGAGCCGCGGCGTGATCACGGTCACGGGAGGCGAGATCGACCGCGACGACGTCAAGCGGCTGCTGGAGGACACGCGCCACGTCGCCATCCCGGCCGACCGCGAGATCCTCCACGTGCTCCCACAGGAGTTCATCGTCGACGGGCAGGACGGCGTGGCCGACCCGATCGGGATGTCGGGCGTGCGGCTGGAGGCCAACGTCCACATCATCACCGGGCTGGTGTCGGCGGCCAAGAACGTGTACCGCTGCATCGAGAAGGCCGGGTACGCGGTCGACGACATCGTGCTGGAGCCGCTGGCGAGCAGCCACGCCGTGCTCCACGACGACGAGCGCGAGGTCGGCGTGGTCCTCGTCGACATCGGCGGCGGGACGACCGACATCGCCGTCTTCGAGGACAAGACGATCCGCCACACGGCCGTCGTCGCCGTCGCCGGCAACAAGGTGACCGACGACCTCCGCAAGGGGCTCGGCATCCTCCACGACCAGGCCGAGCGGCTCAAGCACCAGTACGGTGTGGCGCTGGTGGACCTCGTCGAGGAGGACAAGGAGATCCAGATCCCCGGCATCGGCGGGCGGCCGGACAAGTCGATCAGCCAGTCCACGCTGGCACAGATCATCCAGCCGCGGCTGGAGGAGATTCTGGAGTTCGTGGCCTTCGAGATCCGGCGGAGCGGCTACGGCCGGCACCTTTCGGCTGGCGTCGTCCTCACGGGAGGCGGCGCGCTGATCCCGGGCACGGCCGAACTGGCGGCCGAGATCCTCGGGCTGGAGGCCCGCGTCGGGCGGCCCATCGGGCTCACCGGCGGCCTGGTGGAGGAGGTCAACGACCCGAAGTACGCGACCGGCGTCGGCCTCGTGCTCCACGGGCTCCGGACGGGCGTGCCCTCGCCGATGGCGGTCGCCCGCCCGTCGGCTTCGGACGAGCCCGCCGCGGACGCCCCGGCGCCCCCGCCGGCCGGTGTGCCGGGGGGGCCCGGCCCACCCC
>CAYPVZ010000026.1:10166-16391 GCA_964414235.1 uncultured Rhodothermales bacterium
CCGCCGGCCGACGCCCCATCCGAGGTTTCGGCCGAGGTCGTCGGCGACGGCTACGACTCGGACCCCGACGGCCTCGTCAACCGCATCGCCAGCCGGATGCGGAGCTGGTTCGACGAACTCTGATTCTCTGGCGCAGGAGCGCTCTTTATCCACACCCGACGGCAGGACAGCGGAGCCGGTTACCTTGACCGGATGTCCTGCCGCCGTTCACAACCCTGGCAAGACACCCCCGGAGGGACCCACCACGATGGACGATTTCACGACTCGCTTCACCTTCGACGATGACGCGCAAGACACGGCCCTGATTCGGGTCGTGGGCGTGGGCGGCGGCGGCGGCAACGCCGTCAACAACATGCTCTCGAAGGGCATCCACGGCGTCGAATTCGTCGCCATCAACACCGACGCCCAGGCGCTCTCGGCGAACGCCGCCCCGTCGAAGATCCAGGTCGGCCGCGAGCTGACCAAGGGGCTCGGCGCGGGCGCCCGGCCGAGCGTCGGCGCGAACGCCGCGCAGGAGAGCCACCGCGAGATCGAGGCGGCGCTCGACGGCTGCGACATGGTCTTCGTCGCCGCCGGCATGGGCGGCGGCACCGGCACCGGCGCCGCGCCCGTCGTCGCCGCGCTGGCGAAGAAGATGGGCATCCTCACCGTCGCCGTCGTGACGAAGCCGTTCGCGGCCGAGGGCCGCAAGCGCTCGCACATGGCCGAGCAGGGCATCGCCCAGCTCAAGGAGGTCGTCGACACGCTCATCGTGATCCCGAACGACCGGCTCCTCGACGTCGCCGACGACAAGACGACGCTCGTCGAGGCCTTCGGCATGGTCGACGACGTGCTCTACAACGCGACGCGCGGCATCTCGGAGCTCATCACGGTCCACGGCCTCATCAACCTCGACTTCGCCGACATCCGGACGACGATGCTCGACGGCGGCACGGCGCTCATGTCGAGCGCCATCGCCAGCGGCGAGCGCCGGGCCGAGCGCGCGGCCAAGGAGGCCATCTCCAGCCCGCTGCTCGACGGCATCTCGATCGCCGGCGCGCGCAACGTCCTCGTCAACATCACGGCCGGGATCGACCTCGGCATCCGCGAGGCGACGCAGGCCACGGCCGTCATCCAGTCCGCCGCGGGCGACGACGCCGAGGTCATCTTCGGCACCGTCATCGACGAGACGCTCGGCGACTCGCTCCGCGTGACCGTCATCGCGACCGGCTTCGACACCGCGCCCTCATCGCAGGAACCGCCGGCCCGCCGGCAGAGCGTGGTGCTCGGCAACGGCAACGGCGCGCCGCCCTACAAGGGTGAAGACAACCTCAAGAGCCTCGACGTGCCCGCCTTCGAGCGCCGCCAGTCGGCGCCCGAGCGGCTCCGCGAGGACGAGGACGTCAGCCGCCCGGACGGCTGGCGGCCGATGAACGTCCGCCCGATCTCGAACGCCGACGCGCCTCGGCGCGAGCGCATCAACAAAGACGACACCGACATCCCGGCCTTTCTGCGTCGTATGATGGACTAACGGGGATGGTCCCTCCGTTCTCGCAGGAGACGGTGTGACCGACCCGTGACACCGTCCGCGTCGACCTTATGGGTCGGGACGTGACCGTTCCCCCCGGACAACTTCGCCAGGGTTGTCCTGAGGCCCCACCGGATTCTCCGCCCGGTGGGGCCTCCTCGTTTGCCTGGGCGCGAACGCGACGGGCGGCGGTGCGTACTCTCGCCGCGCTGCCCTCCGCCCGTTGCTCCGCTTGCTGACCGCGTCGACCGCCCGACTCCGCCCCTCGCTCCTCGCCGCCCTGCTGGCGATGGCCGCCAGCGCGAGCGCCCAGACGCCGACCGGCGCCGACACGCTCCGACCGGCCGCGGCGGACGCGACGACCTCGGATTCACTCCAGGCCGACTCGACGCCTGTGACGACGGCACCGGCGAATGCGAGCCCGCTCGGCCGCGTACGCGCCGCGCTGGCGGATCCGGCGGGCCTCGCACCGAGCGGGCCGTTCGCCCCGTTCCCGCCCGCGCTGGCCGGCGTCGTCTGGGCCGCCCCGCCCGACGTGGACCGTGCCGTCGACGACCTGATCGCCATGCGGAAGGCCGGCGTCCGCGCCGTGCGGACGGACCTCGTGGCAGACACGACGCTTCTCCGCGCCGCCAGCCTGCTGGGGCTCGCGCTCTGGCAGGACCTGCCGGTCGAAGGGCTGCCCGCCCTGTTCCTCCGCGACCGCATCGCCGATGCGTCGGAGCAACTGGCAGAGGCGCTCGACCGTGCCCGGCCGTACCCGGCCGCCCGACACTTCGGGCTGGCGCAGGCCAGCGACACGAGCGACCCCCGCTCGCGGGCCTACTTTGAGACGCTGACGACGCTGGCCCACGAGCGCGGCGCCGACGGCACCCAGACCTACTACGTCGGCCGCTTCCTCGATGACGACCGGGCCTCTCGCGCCGTCGACGTCGTCCTGCTGGATGCGCGGGACGCCAACCCGGTCACCCTCCTGCGCCGCTGGCGGTCGCGCCACGAGCAGGGGGTCGGGCTGGCCGCGATGGGCGTCGGCGTACGCCCCGGGAAGAAGGGCGGCTGGCGGACAGTCGGGACGGAGGCCGCGCAGGCTCGCGACCTGGAAACGACGCTAGCCGACCTCCTCACGCTCGATGTGCCGCCCGCCGCCGCTTTCGTCTACCGCTGGCGCGACGCCGCGGCCGACGTCGTTGAGCGCGATCAGCGGGCCGAGGTAACCGGCACCCGGTTCGGCCTCCACGGCGACGACGACCAGCCGCGCGCGGCGCTGGACGTGGCGAGCGGGTTCTGGACCGGTCGCCAGCGTGTGTTCGCCTTCAACGCGGGCTCCGAAGCGCGCCAGGATCGCCGCGCGTCACCGCTGCTCCTCATCGGCTGGGGGCTGATCCTCGGACTCGGCGGGCTCTACGCCAGCGCGCCGCGCCTGAGCTCCCTCGCGCCGCGCTTCTTCAACCGCCGCGACCTCTACCGCGAGGCCGTCCAGCGCGGGTTCGACCTGTCGACCGTCGAGACGACCGGGCTGGCGCTCGGGCTGGCGCTCTGCGTCGGCGTGGTCGGCGCCGCGGCGCTCCGGGCGCTCGCGCGGACCGACGCACTCGTCGCCGCGACGGCCTCGTGGTCGATGGAGAGCCAGGCCAAGCTGACAGGCCTGCTCGGCGAGCCACTCTTGCTGGTCGTCCTGATCGCGGTCGGCTATGCCATCTGGCTCCTACTCACGCTCATCTGGCTCAAGGTCGTCAACGGCCGGCGGCGGCTCCGCCCGGCCCAGGCGCTGGCGCTGGCCGTCTGGAGTCGCTGGGCGTGGCTGCCGCTGATGATCGCCTCGCTCGTCCTCGGCAACATCAGCGCCGACACGGCGACGGTGCTCGCCCCGGTCTTCCTCGGAGTCGGCATCCTGGTCGAGGTCGTCGCCGGGTACCGGATGATGGGGGACCTCCACGCGGTCAGCTACGTGCCGCCCGCCCGCGCCATGCTCCTCGGGTTCGGCGTCCCGTTCGTCCTCGCCGTCGTTGGTCTCATCGTGCTCGGGATCTGGTCGATGGACGAGATCACGTTCCTCTGGCACCTCGCCACGCGCGCCTAACGCGCGCCTAACGCGCACCGCCAGCGGCTCCGTCGCCCTGGAGATCGTGGACGGCGAGGTGGATGCGACCGCCAATCGGAAACGCGCTTCGTTGATGCGGAAGAGCGACGAGTGGTTCGGTGGGCACGCCTCGCGACTGGCGCCGGACGTGCGGATGCCCAGCCTGAGGGAGACGCCGGGCACGACGTTGGTGTAGGAGGCGAAGTCCTCGGCCCCGAGGATGGACTCGACCGTGTCCAGATCGGGGCCGTCGCCCGGACCGCTTGTACGGAGAGACGGCGGGCGCCGCAGGTAGGGCGGGGGAGAAGGTAGACGACGCGCTCCGTGCCTCTCCAGGGAACTTGACAACGCAAAGCAGAGTCTCTACTTTGACTCACAAAGAACCCGCGCCCATGCCTCACGACCGCCCCGCTCTCCGACGCACGCACGAGCCGACGACGACGCCCGACGCCGCGGCGGTCTCTAGCCTGCGCTACATCCGCGAGACGATGGCGCGGACGGGCACGTTTACGGCCGTCCCGGGGTGGGGGGGCGTCGCCATGGGCGTTACGGCGCTGGGGGCGTCGGCGCTCGCCTTCACCCAGCCGACCGTGAGCCACTGGATGACCGTCTGGACAGCCGAGGCCCTGGTCGGCGGCGTCCTCGGGGCGTGGACGACCTGGGCCAAGGCCCGGCGTGGCGGAGCGCCGCTCCTGAGCGGCCAGGGCCGAAAGTTCCTCCTCGGCCTGGCTCCCGCGCTGCTGGTCGGCGTCGCCCTCACGCTGGCGATCTACGCCTACGATGTCGGCCCGACGGGGGAGTATTTCGCGCGCGGCGGCGCGCGCGACGCGGTCGCCAGCTACCGGCTGCTGCCCGGTCTGTGGCTCCTCTTGTATGGCGCCGGCGTCACCTCCGCCGGGACGTTCTCGATCCGCCTCGTCCCGCTCATGGGCACGCTCTTCATGCTGACGGGCGCGCTCGCGCTGCTGGCGCCGGCGGCTTGGGGGAACGGCTTCATGGCGCTCGGCTTCGGCGGGCTCCACGTCGTCTTCGGCGTCCTCATCGCGACGCGGCACGGTGGCTGACGCGCACATCCTTCCTGTTCAGGCATTCGCCGCGCAGCGCGAGATTCCGGTCTCGGCCGTCCTCTCGCGCATCCGCAGCGGCATCTACGAGGGCGTCGAGATCGACGGCGACTGGCATGTCGTCCGATGCGGGACACTCGCCGCGTTTCCGTCGCCGGAGCCGTCGCGCCTGCCGCTGGCGACGCGCGCCCGCATCCGTTCGGTCCTGGGGTGGGGGATACTGACGCTCGCCGGTCTTTTCGTCTGGGACCTCATGCCTCGCCCGTTCTACCTGCCTCATGCCGACGCTGCCCGCCAGATCGAGGCCGTCGTGGGGTTCGATCTGCCCCGGGACTTCCGCGTGGTGGAGACCTACGACGAGGGCTTCGCACCGGGCGACTTGTACTACCACTTCGTGGTCGAGCTGTCGCCGGACGCGAAGGCGCTCTTCGACCTGCGCTGGAAGGACGCGCACGGGGACGACCGCGATGTCTGCAGCCCGTGCGAGATCACCCACTCCGTCACCGTCACGCCGCTTTCCGACCGCCGCGTCCGCCTCGACTTCGCCGACGATTAGATCCATGCCCAAAGACACTTCTCTCCGACGTGCCCCGCGCCCTGCGCCGGCCGTCCCCGACCTCGACCCCGTCGTCCACCAGCGCGTGCGGCTCGGCATCCTGAGCGCGCTCGCAGCCGGCGGCACCACCTCCTTCACCGACCTCAAGACGGTCCTCGACCTGACCGACGGCAACCTCTCGGTCCACGCCCGGAAGCTCGAAGAGGCCGGCTATCTCGAAGTCCGCAAGACGCTCGCCGACCGGTCGCCGCTGACCGAGTACGTCCTGACAGAGACGGGCCGGCAGGCCCTGATCGACTACCTCGACCAGATGGAGGCCGTCATCCAGGCCGCGCGCCCGTCGTGACCTGACGTCGGCCGGGCTCGCCGCCAGCGGCTGGCGAGACGCGTCGGCCCTGCCCAGCCCACACCGCACGCCCCATACTTTACCATGCAAAGTACATCTCCCGATTCGCTCCTCGCCCTGCGCCTCGAACCGCAGGAACTGGAGGCGCTCTACCGCCAGCGCCCCGATGCCTTCGCGAACGCGCTCGACGAGGCCCTCGACCGTCAGCCGGACGACCTCGTGCTCCAGGCCTGGGCGGCCCGTCTCGACCGAGCGCCTGTGGCCGACCGGGAGGAGGTGGCGCCCGTCTGGAGGTTCGCGTCCGTCCTCACGCCGACCCGCGCGCTCGCCCTCCTCGGCCTGACGGTGGCGCTCATCGCGCTGGCGGGCACGTGGGCCAAGGTCCCGTCCATTCTCGGCTGGACGGCGTGGGCCTACCGAGAAGTCGACCAGTTCAACCGGGCCGACGCCTTCTACGCTCGCTATCTGCCGTTCGCTGTTCTGCTTCCGCTGGTGCTGCTGTTCGCGGCCCGCTACCGCCCATCCCTCCGCATCGGAGCGGCGGCCGGGGCTGGCATTCTCGGGCTGCTGGCGATCCAGTCGGTTCGGCCCATCGACACCGACGCGGGAACGCTCTCGGTCATCCACCTACCGCTCACGTTGCTATCGCTGGGCGGCGTCGCGGCGCTCGGC
>CAYPVZ010000027.1:0-16279 GCA_964414235.1 uncultured Rhodothermales bacterium
TCCGAGATCAACGGCATCCCGGCCTACTTCCTCACGAACGAAGACGGCGAGCGCGCCGGCTTCGCGCTCGCCAACGGCGAGATGGTCCTCGCCGGCGACGAGGCGACACTCACCGGCATGGTCCAGCGCCTCGGCACGAGCGGGCAGTCGGCCGACGCCGAGCTCCAGGGGCTCTTCGACCGCGTCGCCTTCCCCGACGGCGCCTGGTTCGTCGCCCGCAACCTTAACACCGGCGGCCTCCAGACGGCCGAGAACGCCCCGCCCGGCGCGCTGGCGGCCCGCGCCGCCGACGGCTTCGTGGTCTCGATGGCCTTCGAGAGCGACGGCGTTCCGGTCCGCGCCTTCCTCGCCACCAAGCCCGAGGCGAACGCCGAAGACGTGGCCGACGTCGTCCGCGGCGGCATCTCGGCGGCCCGCATCGGCCTGAAGGACGAGCCCTCGGCGCTCGACGTGCTCGACAACGTCGAGGTCGATTCCGAAGGAAGCGGCGTCCGGGTCGAGGGCTACCTCACGCGGGACTTCCTCGCCGCCGCGCACGCCCGCTCGCAGCAGGAGATGCGCGACTGAGCTTTGCCAACGCGTTCACCAGACGGGCTCGGAGCCTCGCGCTCCGGGCCCGTCTGCGTGTTCCGAACGCCGCCGCCAGCCCGGCGGTCAGGCCGAGAGCCCCCACCCCGCCCGGTCGAGCGAGCGGTACTGGATCGCCTCCGCCACGTGCGCTGCCTCGACGTCCTCGGCTCCGGCCAGGTCGGCGATGGTCCGCGCCACCTTGAGGATCCGGTCGTGCGCCCGAGCGCTCAGGCCCAGCCGCGTCAGCGCGGCCTTGAGCAGGCCCCGGCCGGCCTCGTCGAGCCGACACCACCGGCGGACCTCGGGGGCCGTCAGCTGCGCGTTGCAGTACCGGCCCGCCGTGTGCTCGAACCGCTCGGCCTGCCGCTCGCGCGCCGCCACGACGCGCTGGCGGACGGCGGCACTCGGCTCGGCATCGGTCCGCCGGCTGAGGTCGTCGAACGGGACGGGCGTCACCTCGACATGGAGGTCGATCCGGTCGAGGAGCGGGCCGCTGACCTTGGCGAGGTAGCGCTGGACCTGCCCCGGGGCGCAGACGCAGGCGCGCGTCGGGTCGCCCGCGTGACCGCAGGGGCACGGGTTCATCGAGGCCACCAGCATGAACCGCGCGGGGTAACGAACCGTCGCCCGCGCACGAGCAATCGTCACCTCCCCCTCTTCGAGCGGCTGGCGGAGCACTTCGAGCACGGGCCGGTCGAACTCGGGCAGTTCGTCCAGGAAGAGGACCCCGTTGTGCGCCAGCGAGATCTCGCCCGGCATCGGGTTCGACCCGCCGCCGACGAGCCCGGCATTCGAGATCGTGTGGTGCGGCGCCCGAAACGGCCGCTCGGCGACAAGACCGTGCTTCGAGAACCCGTCCAGCCGACCGCCGACGCTCAGGATCTTGGTCGTTTCGAGCGCCTCGGCCGGCGTGAGCGGCGGGAGAATGGTCGGAAGACGCCGCGCGAGCATCGTCTTTCCGGAGCCCGGGGGCCCGACCATGAGCACGTTGTGCCCGCCCGCCGCGGCCACTTCGAGCGCCCGTTTCACGAGCACCTGTCCCCGAACGTCGGAAAAGTCGGGGCCGCCGGAGGCGGGCGACTCGGTCAGAAGCACGCGCGGCGGCTCCGGAGTCCCCCGCCCCTCACGCTCCGCCAACAGCTCGAACGCCTCAAGGAGCGTGGCGACGGGATAGACTTCCAGCCCCTCGACGACCGCCGCCTCAGCGGCGTTCTCGGGCGGAACCAGCATCGCCCTCCGCCCTTCGGCCCGGGCGCCAGCTGCCATCGGGAGCACGCCGCGGACGGGACGAACGGCGCCGTCGAGTCCCAACTCGCCCACGATCACGACTTCATCGAGGACGCCCTGGTCGATGGCGTCCGTCGTCGCCGCCAGCAGGCCGAGCGCGAGTGGGAGGTCGTACGCCGACCCTTCCTTCCGGACGTCGGCCGGGGCAAGGTTGACCGTCACGGCGCCACGCGGCGTCGGCAGGCCGGAGGTCTTGAGCGCGGCCCACACGCGGTCGCGGCTCTCGCGGACGGCGCCATCGGGCAGCCCCACGACCGTCCATCGCGGGATGTTCGGTTCGGTATGGGTTTCGATTTCGATCGGCAGCGCATCGACGCCGAGGACGGCGCTGCTCCAGACACGGGAAAGCATGGCAGGCGGGCGAGTTCTCCTACATAGACCGCCGTTTGCCCCAGACCTAACCTCGGCGCCTCAAAACAGTGCGATTCAGCCGGGCGTGAAGAGCACCTTGATCGCCTCCTTGCGTCGCAGAAGGTCGACGCCCTCGGCGTAGCGCGACATCGGCAGCGCATGCGTGATGAGCGGAGCGAGCCGGAGCGAGCCCGCGGTGACGAGCGCGAGGGCCCGCTCGGCGGCGCCCCGGTTGTGCTCGCCGTAGCCCAGCAGCGCGAAGCCGCCCCACCAGTGCTCCGGCCCGAACCCGACGTGCTCCCGGAGCACGCCGAAGATGGCGACCGTCTCGTTCGTCCGGCCGACCAAGAACTCAATGGCGCCTTTGAGGCCTGTCGTGTCGAGGCCGGTGTCGAACGACCACGCGCCGTCCCGACTGGCGGGGAACGCCGACGCGTCGGGAGGCAGGACCTCGTCGGCACCGAGGGCCGAGCCGAGCGCACGACGCTCCGGGAGCGGGTCGATGGCGACGACCTCGCGGGCGCCATACGCCTTCGCCATCTGCACGGCGATGAGTCCGGCCGGTCCGAGACCACCGATTCCGACGCGCTTGCCACAGATCCCGTCGCGCGCGATCAGCTGGTCGAACGAGACCTGCACGCACATCGCCAGTTCGAGTGGGGCGAGGTCGGCGTCCGACAGCTCGTCCGAGACCGGGAGCACGTGGTCGGCGTCGACGGCCACATATTCGGCGTAGCAGCCCTGGCGGCGTCCGCCGGGATCGCGCCAGGCCGCCACCCGCGTTCCGACCGCCAGCATGTCGATGCCCTCCCCCAGCACGACGACCTCGCCCACGACCTCGTGGCCCGGCTCGCCCGGGACGTACGGGTAGGCCAGCGGCCGGTCGGCGAACATCGGCTCGCCGCCCAGGATGTGGAGGTCCCAGTGCGGGCACGTGGACACGGCGGAGACCTTCAGGAGCACCTCGCCAGGCTGGGGCTCCGGGCGCGGCCCGTCGCGCCAGACCGGCTGGCCGGGCGCGTCGATCTGGAGCAGCTTCATCGTGGACATCGCGGGTTACCAGTCGAGGACGACACCGAGCACGGGCTCCCGCTTGGACTCGATGAGGGCCCACGCCTCGGCCGCCTGCTCGACGGGGAAGCGATGCGTGAGGAGCGAGAGCGTGTCCAGCATCCCGCTGGCGACGGCCCCGAGCGTCGCGTCGAGACGCGCGCGCGTCCAGCCGGAGACGAGGTGGATCGAGAGCTCTTTGTAGCGCGGCGGCTGGAGCGCGAGACGGTCATCGGGCCCGTAGAAGCCGGCGGAGACGAGGTGGCCGAAGCGCCGCGCCACGGCCTGGAGGTCGCCCATCACCTCCAGGCTCCCGACCGTATCGACGCCGACATGGACGCCCTTCGGGTACCGGTCGCGGACCGACGCCACCCAGCCCTCGTCCCGCGCGTTGATCGTGAGCCCGTCCGACTCGGTGGCGAACCGCGCCAGCCGGTCGGCATGGCGGCCGACGAGGACGACCTCGGCGCCGCGCTGGCTGAGCGTCTGCGCCGTCCACTGCCCCACCATCCCGTCGCCGACGACGACGGCTACGTCGCCGGACTCGACGGGCGGCCGCATCCCGCCGTTGTAGCCGACCTGCGCGAGCACGAGCGGCGTGACCGCCAGCGGCTCGACGCCCTCGGGCAGCTTGAACACCTCGGATCGGGGGCAGACCGACGGCGACACGTGCCCGGCATAGTCGTGGTGCATCCCCTCCACCATTCCGATGGTCGCGAACACCGTCTCGCCGATCTCCAAGTCGTGGACGGCCGCGCCCGCCCACTCCACGACGCCGATCTTCTGGTAGCCCGCGATCACGGGGAACGGCGACGGGTCGCCCTCGGCGAACGGCGTATCGCCATCGCTCCGCTCGCCGCGCAGGTACGAGCCCTCGGTGCCGTTGCTGATCCACGAATGCGTGATCCGAACGACCACGTCGCCCGGACCGGGATCGGGACACGTCACTTCCTGGATGGCGACGGTGTTGGGAGCCGTGAAGACGACCGCGCGAGCCTGCATGGGGACGAGAGTTACTTGGCGAGGTAGCCGCCGTCGACCAGCAGGTCGCTGCCGGTGACGAACGAAGCGTCGTCACTGGCGAGGAAGGCGATGGCGGCGGCGACTTCTTCCGGGCGGCCCTGGCGACCGAGCAGGTGCATCTCGGCCGCCCGCCGGTCTTCCTCGGCCTCGTCCAGCCCCAGCGCCGCGCACGAGTCGACGAACGCCGACGTGTAGATGTAGCCCGGGCAGAGGCTGTTGACGCGGATCCCGTCCGGCGCGAGGTCCTGCGCCCAGCACTTCGTCAGGCCGCGGATCGCGAACTTGGTCGCGTTGTAGGTCGCGAAGTTGGCCTGCCCGATGAAGCCGCTCACAGACGACAGGTTGACGATGCTGCCGCCCCCGAGCGCCTTCATCTGGGGCACGACGTGCTTCGTCACGAGTGACGTGCCGATGACGTTGACGCTGAGGATCCGCTCCCACTCCTCGACCTCGGCGTCGACGCCGCGGAAGACGAACGCAGCGGCCGAGTTGACCAGGATCGACGCCGGCCCGATCGACTGGCGGACCGCCTCGCAGGCGCGGACGATCGACGCCTCGTCACGGAGATCCACCGCGTAACAGGTCGCGCCGATGGCCTCCGCCCGCCCGCCGTCCTCCTTAACGTCGAAGAGAGCGACCCGGCAGCCTTCTTCCGCCAGCCGGGCGGCGCCGGCATACCCGAGGTCACCCAGCCCGCCGGTGACGATGGCTGTTTTTCCGGAGAGTCCGCGCATGTCGCTGTCAGGGCTTGTGGAACGTAACGGTCACCGGCTCGCCCCACGGAAGCACGGCGTCGCCGCTGGCGTCGGCCGTGGCGCCCGAGATCCGGGTGAAGCCGGCGCGGCGGAGACTCTGCGTGTGGAGCACCAGCCGGCCGGGCCGGCCGTCGCTCCCGAGGGCCGTCGTGTGGAGCGTCGCCGTCCGCCCGTCGACCGACACGGTCAGGGAGAGCGTGAGCGGCCCGGCGATCGTCTGGATGGCATTGAGCGACGAGACGCCGCCCGGGACGAGCCACTCCTCGGGCACGGCGCCCAGCAGCATCACGTCGTCGCCCCGGTCCATCGCCAGCATCGAGATCACCATCCGGTTGAAGACCGTCGGGTGCCAGTTGTGCGGCATGTCGCCCGCGAGCCGGCTCCCCTCGCCCACCAGCGGCTGCTCCTCGACCCATGTGCCGACCGGCGAGGCGTGGTTCGCCATCGCGTAGAGGACGTCGGCCGCATGCGCGTCCTGGCCCGTTAGCACCAGATCCATGCCGTAGAGGTAGCCGAAGCCGGCCCAGACACCGCCGGGCAGCCAGCCCGTGCTGATGGGGAGGCCCTGTCGCTCGGCGTCCTTCATGATGCCGAGCGTGCCCGTCAGGTAGTCGCCGTCGAGCGGGAGGTAATCCGAGAACAGGTGCGCTTCGAGCGCCGCCCACTGCGCGAGCTGTGGCGTTTCGTCGGGGCCCGTCTTGCCCACGGGGACCGGCAGGTAGAGGTGTCCGTGGGCGTCGCGGCGGGCATCGCGCTGGAAGGCGACGTCGAAGGAGGCGCGCAGGTCGTCGTAGAACGCGTCGAGGTCGGCGGCCTCGGCTAGGCGATCCTGGGCGCGCGCGACGCGCGCCAGCTCGTGGAGCGCCGTCATCGTCCAGAGCACGCTGGAGTACTCGGCCGAGATCTGGCCGATGCCGCCGTCGTTGAAGGCCGGCGGGAAGAGGCCGTCGTACGGCTCGCCGGTCCCGACGGTCGACTGGCGGGCGCGGCGGAGCGCCTCGACGATGCGACGTACGGCGGGCCACTGGCGGTCGAGATACGCGCGCTCGGCCGGGTCGTCACCCACGAGCTCGGCGTAGCGCGCAAACGTCCAGACCGTCATGGCGGACTCGCGCCAGAATGTGAACGGCTTCATCACCTCGATCAGCCCCTCCGGCGTCTGGTGGGCCAGGATGCCGTCGAGCGCCTCCCGCGCCCGCTCGCGGTCGCCGATCACCGTCGCCAGGTCGACGAAGTAGGCGGCGTCGCCGGTCCAGAGGCCGCGGTAGAGGGTGAAGCTGGAGTTGAACTGGCCGCGCCCGTCGATCGTCTCGCGGCCCTGGTAGAGCGTCCGCAGGCCCATGTCGAGGACCGCCTGGATGCCAGGGTCTGGCACGCGGATGTGCCCATACGGGATGTCGGCGTCCTCCCAGAAGGCCGTCGAGGCGGTCCGGTACGACTCGGTCGACGTGCCCCGAGCGCGGCTCAGGTCGGCCGGGCTGGCGTCGCCGGAGAAGACGAGGACGCGGGCCGCGCGGGTGCCGGCGGGGAGCGCCAGCGTCCAGCCCTCGGCGGTCGTGTCGGCGGAGGTGAACGCCGGCTCGGTCGTCACGAACGGGCGGTCGCCCAGCCAGAGCACGCCGTCGCGGGCGACAAGCGCGCGGTGCGTCTGCACGGTCACGACGGGGACGGCGGCGCTCGGCGCTTCGATGGCCGCGTCGATGACGTCCACGCGCGCGGGCTGGCGGAGCATCTCGGCACCTGCGTCGATGCGGAGCTCGGGTGGCGTGCCGCCGGTCCCGGCGATCAGGTGGTCGCGGGTGAACCACGCGTCCTCCGGATACATCCAGATCGCCGCGAGCGTCGTGTTGGGATCGGCGCCCTCGCGCGCCAGCACCTCGACGTCGATCCAGCCGTCGTCGTCCGCGTCCGAGGCGTCGAAGAGGAAGACCTGCGGATCGTTCTGCCGGGCTGTGAGCGCGAGATCGACGGTCTGGTCGGCCGCGCCCTCGACCTTCATCCACGCGATGCGTTCGTTCAGGCGCGGCTTGTAGCTCTCGGCGAAGCCCAGGACGATGCGCTTCCTGACGCCGGGCTCCGTGCGGAGACGGTAGTGGATGGGCCTCGTGATGCCCCACGC
Source organism: uncultured Rhodothermales bacterium (assembly GCA_964414235.1). GTDB lineage: Bacteria > Bacteroidota > Rhodothermia > Rhodothermales > Rubricoccaceae > Rubrivirga. The sequence continues at coordinate 7,156 of CAYPVZ010000027.1, forward strand.
GACGTTCTGGAAGGCCGAATCCGCCGGACCGTTCGGGCGCGCCCAGCCGAGCGCCCCGCTGATGCCGTCCAGGCGCTCGTACGTGCCGAACCGCCCGTTCGAGGCCGCGGGCGCATCCGGGACCACCGAGAACGTGGAGAGGTCGAGCCGCGCACCGTCCCCGGCGAGCACCGTCGAGACCACGGGCACGCGCGGATCGGCGAGTCTCTGCGGCTGGCGGTCGAGGTCGACGCCGCGCAGCCCCACGCCCACCCGCGTGAGCGGGATCACGTACGGCCCCGGGCCGAAGTCGTACAACAGTTCGCCCCGGTCACTCGCGAGCGGCTTGTGCCCGTCGTCCGGCACGCCGAGGGCGCTGTACCAGTACGGCGGCGCGAAGCGGAAGTCGACCTGCCGCGGCTGCGCGTGCACGAGATTCGCCAGCGCCGCGGCGGCCAGCAGGCCGAGCGTGCGGAATCGGGATCCAGAGAACGAACCCATGGCGGTGGTCAGTCGACGACGGCCACGGCGCGGATCGGGGATCCGTCGCGGCCGGCGATGTTGAGCGGGAAGCCGATGAACGTGAAGTGCGCCGGCAGTTTTTCGAGGTGCGCCAGCGCCTCTACGATCAGGATCTCGACGTCGGCTGCCAGCAGGATCAGGTGGACCTCCTTCCAGTCGGTGCTCGGCGTGGGCGTGTCCATGCCAAGCATGGCGATGCCCCGACTGGCGAGCCACCGCGCCGCGTCCGGCGTCAGCGTCGGGAAGTCGGAGAAGAAGCGCGGGTCGCCGAACATCCGGTCCCAGCCGGTGCGGTAGATGATCCGCGCGCCGGGCTGGAACGCGTCCGCGTGAGGCTCGAAGGTCTCGACCGTTAGCGGCGTGCCCGCCTCCAGATAGCCGCCCGGCGCGAGGTCGACGAGCGTGGCCGGGCCGTAAAACTGGTCCAGCGGCATCTGGTCGATCGTCTTGCCCTCGTCGTAGAAGTGAAACGGCGCGTCGAGGTGCGTTCCCTGGTGCGTCGCCATCGAGATCTGCGACATGTTGTAGCCGATCGAGTCGATCGTATTGTGCACGAGGACGCTGATTTTGGGATCGAACGGGAAGTTGAGCTGGCCGTGTTCGAGCGGATGCGAGAGGTCGATGAGCGGCATGGAATCGGGCGGCTGGAGGATCAGGCTTCGAGGACGACGGGGTTCGTCAGCGCCCCGATGCCCTCGATCTCGATGGTCACGACGTCGTCGGGGCGCAGCCAGCGCGGCGGCTCCTGCCCCATCCCGACGCCGTGCGGCGTGCCGGTCAGGATGACGGTGCCCGGGAGCAGCGTCGTGCTGCCGCTCAGGAATTCGATGAGCGCCGGCACGTCGAAGATCATGTCCGAGGTGGACCAGTCCTGCACGACCTCGTCGTTGAGGACGGTTCGGATCGCCAGGGCATTCGGGTCCGGGATCTCGTCGGTGGTGACGAGCGCCGGCCCGAGCGGGCAGAACGTGTCGAAGGACTTGCCGCGATTCCACTGGCCGCCGCCGAACTCGATCTGCCAGTCGCGCGCACTGACGTCGTTGGCGCAGGTGTAGCCGAGGACATAGTCGAGCGCGTCCGCGCGCGACACGTTCTTGCAGGCCGTGCCGATGACGACCGCCAGCTCGCACTCGTAGTCCACCTTCTCGCTGGCGAGGTGCGTCGGCAGGACGATCGGCCCGCCGGGGTCTTGGACCGTGTTCGGGCTCTTGAGGAACAGGACGGGGTAGGTCGGCAGCGCCATGCGGCTCTCCTCCGCGTGCTGGCGGTAGTTGAGGCCGATGCCGAGAATGGTCGGCGCGGCCAGCGGGGCGAGCAGCGTCGCAACGGAAAGGACGTCGTCGGTGACCGTGTGCTCGCCGAACAGATCGCCGTCGATGCGGCGGGCGTGGTCGGCGCCATCCCAGGCGCCGAGGTGCTCGCGGCCCTGGTCGTCGAGGAACCGGATGATCTTCATGAGATGGGGGTTAGGTGGTGAGAGAGTGGCGGAGCGGCTCGCCCCGCAGCGCGCGCACGACCTCCTCGGCCGCCTTGCGCTGAAGCCTGGGCACGCTCTGGTCGCTGTACCACGCGACGTGCGAGGTCAGGAGGGCGTTGGGGCAGGAGTGCAGCGGGTGCTCCTCGGACAGCGGCTCGGTCTCGAAAACGTCGAGCCCGGCCGCGGCGATGGTCCCGGCCTCCAGCGCCTCCGCCAGCGCCGCAGTGTCGATCAGTCCGCCGCGCGCGGTGTTGACGAGGACGGCCGTCGGCTTCATCTGCTCCAGCCGCTCGGCGTCGATGAGGTGCCGCGTCTCGTCCGTCAGTGGGCAGTGGAGCGAGAGGACGTCCGCCTCGGCAATGAGCGCATCGAGGTCGAGACGCTCGGCCCCGACGCGCTCGAAGGCCTCGTCCGGCGCCAGCGGGTCGTAGACCGCGAGGCGGAAGCCGAAGACGCGGGCGCGCTCCAGCACGGCCTGCGCGATCCGCCCGAGGCCGACCGTCGCGAAGGTCATGGCGCCGAACGCCGGCATCGGCGTGTCCGGCGTGATGCGCCAGGTGCCGCCGCGGAGGCGAGCGTCGATCCCGACGAGTTGGCGGGCGAGGCTGAGCGCGAGCGCCAGCGTGTGATCGGCCACCTCGTCGAGGCAGTAGTCGGGGACGTTGCAGACCGGAACGCCGTGCGCGCGCGCCGCCACGAGGTCGACATTGTCCACGCCGATGCCGAGGCGGACGATGACCTTGCACCGGTCCAGCGTGGCGACCACGTCAGTCGTGATGGGTGCGAACTGCACGAGGAGCGCGTCCGCCCCCTCAGCGGCCGCGATGACGTCCTCGGGCGTGCGGCACTGGGCGGTCACGAGCGCGCCGCCGGCGGCTTCGATGAGCGCGCGCTCGGTGGCCACGTCGGGGAAGCCATGGTCGGTGTAGAGGACGCGGAACGGAGCAGTCTCCATCAGGGAATGAGAACGGCTTTGACGTCGTCGCCCTTCGCCGCAAGCATGCGCTCGAAGGCCTCGACGCCGGAGGTGAGAGGAAACGGGTGCACCCAGCTCTGCACGTCGACACGGCCGGAGGCCATCAGGTCGAGGGCCTGCTCCAGCTCGTGGAGGTGCGCGGCATAGGTGCCATGAATGGTCTTTTCGGGGAGCGTGACGCCGTAGGTGTCCAGCGTCATCGCATCGCTGTGCAGGCCGATCCACACGACGGCGCCGCCCGGGCGACACACGTCGAGCGACTGGCGCTTGGTAAAGGCCGAGCCGACGGCGTCGACCACGACGTCCGCGCCCTCGCCCTCGGACCGCGCCGCGACGGCCGCGGCCAGGTCGCCACCCCGAGCCTCGACGGTCTCGACGGCGCCGAGGCGCTCGGCCACCGCCAGCCGCTCGGGGACGAGGTCGACCACCACGACGTCGGTGCCGAGGAGGGCCTGGAACGCCTGCTGGCACATCAGCCCGATGGGCCCCGCGCCAATGACGACCGCCAGCCGGGGCGCCCGGTGGCGCACCATCTCGGCGACGTGGACGCCGTTCGCCAGCGGCTCGGCGAGGCAGGCAGCCTCGGCTGGCAATCCATCGGGCCAGGGCAGCAGGCACCACGCCGGGACGGCCACGAGCTCCGCGAACGCACCCATCCGGTGCATCCCGAAGATCTGGCGGTCCGCGCAGAGCGTCGCCTCCCCGCGCCGGCAGCGCACGCACGTGCCGCACGGGACCACGGAGTTGCTCACGACGCGGTCGCCCACGGCCACGCCCTGCACGTCGGCACCGACGGCCTCGACGGTCCCGCAGAACTCGTGGCCCATGATGAGCGGCGGCGTTCGGCGTTCGCTGCGGGCCTTGAACGTCTCCAGCTCGCTGCCGCAGATGCCGCACGCCGCCACGCGCAGGAGCACCTCGTCGGGCGCCACCTCCGGGCGCGGGCGCTCGGCGACGGTGAGGGTCTCCCAGTCCGGGTAGTACAGGGCGGTCATGCGTCGATCTCCTCGTCGGTGACGGTGTTCGTGGTGAAGTCGAGGGTGCGGCGGAGGTCGCCGTGCTGGAGCACGAGCCGCTGGCTGTCGCGCTCGGCGTGGAGGTGCGGCCCACCGAAGAGCGGCCAAGACTCGGTGTGGACGAGCGCGCCGTCGACGCGGGGCGGGGCGCCGTAGGTGGCGTCGATCTCCGCGCCGTCGAGCGTCGTGAACCGGACGCTCGGGGTCGGCTCCGTGGTCACCGCCAGCGGGAGCGCCTCGATGGCTTCAGCGAAGGCGTCGAGCGAGTCGAAGGCGCCGGCCGGGGCCACCTGGACGACGGCGCCGTTCTGCAGGTGCGGGCTGTGGAGGCGGCGGTCGCCGCCGGGCTCGTCGCGCCACTCGAAGGGCGCCAGCGGGAAGTAGGCGAGGAGCGCGTCCCCTCCCCTCGCGACGATCCAGCCGGACGGCCGCTCCGTAAGCCCTTCCAGCGCCCGCGAAAAAAACCCGCTGATGTGCTCGTAGCGCGTCCCAGGTGCGATGTCGTAGAGCGCCACGACCGCGTCCCCGTGCTGCACCACCTGCTCGAACGGCGACGCGCCGGTCCACTTGTCCGGCTTGTCGTACGTGTTCTTCTCGTGCTGGACGACGGCGCCCACCAGCAGCCGTGGCTCCTCGACGAAGTACATCCCCAGTTCGACCGGGTCGGCGAAGGGGTGGACGGTGAACAGCACGTTGAAGCCCTCGTGCGGGTCGGCCGTGGCCCACAGCACCTCCCATGTGTGCTGCTGGATCGGCTGGAGGATGCCGCCCTGCACCGAGCCGACCGCGTACTCCTTGCGCATCGACACCGTCTTGTAGACGGGCGCGTCCTGCACGTCGCTGTACCGGATGCGGTGACGCGTGCGCTTCAGCTCACGGTGGACGTACGGCGTGCTCCGGTCATTGGCGATCCGCTGGATGACCTCCGGCGCCTCGTACCCGCTCAGCGCGAGCATCAGCGCGACGCCGTGCGGCCGGTAGCCCGCCCGCGGCAGCACCACGTTGACCGGATCGGGCCGGAACGGGGCCGTGCCGAACAGGAGCCACGCGAACGTGGTGCTCCCATTCTTCCAGCGCTCCAGCGTCGGCTCGGGGTAGATCCGGCTGAACGCGCCGACGTAGAGCCCGTCGAGCGTGTCGACGGCGAAGTCGGCGACGAGATCGTCCAGCATCATCCCTGCCCGCGTCCGCATCGCCGGGTCCGAGGCGAAACGGTAGAGCAGCGCCAGCGGGGCGAGAAAGAACGGGAGGTAGTGCGGCGAGTCGAACTCGCCCTGCCCGCGCGTCGTCGTCAGCTTCACCCAGTGGGCGATGTAGGCGTCGGCCTCGGCGAGGTTCTCCTGCGCGCTCCGGCCGTTGAACCACGTCTCGGCCGGGTCGTCCGGGTAGAGGTCGGCGAGGAGGTAGAGCGAGGCGTAGTACTGGAGCCAGTGGTTCTCCGTGTCGCCGCGGTAGGGCGTGTAGGTCCGCCACAGGTCGCGCATCCGGGCGAGGACGTCCGCCGGCAGCCGCCCCTGCCCGACGTGGTGGACGAACGCCATCGGGAGCATCCAGAACATGTCGCCCGCCGCGTCCGCCAGCCGCTCCTCCAGCAGCGGGAGGATCTCGTCGAGCGGCCGGTCGGCCGCCAGCCGGGCCGCGATCTCGATGTAGCCGAGCGCCGGCCGCTGGTCGCCGTCCTGCTGGCGGTCGGCGTAGTAGGCGACGAGCGCCGCGGCGCGCTCCGCGGGCGTCGAGCCGGCGGGGGCTCGGAAGACGGGGGCGTCGAGGGCGGGCGTCATGCGACGGCGAGGGCGTACACAGTGGTCTCGGGGAGGCCGGCGTCCTGGCACGTCGCGCCGAGGTCGTCCGTCACGAACACGCCGTCCCCGACCGTACCCAGCCAGAGGCGCCCGGCATGATGCGGATCGAAGGCGAGCGCGTGGAGCGCCTCGGCCGCGAGATCGAGCGGCTGGCGGTGCCACGTGGCGCCTCGGTCGGAGCTGACCCAGAGCGCGGCGCCGTACCCCACCGCCGCCAGCCGGTCAGCGTCGGCGGGGTCGAGGGCGACAGCGTAGACCGTGGCCCCGTCCGCGTGCGCAGACCACGTCGCCCCACCGTCGGTCGAGAGGAGAACGCCGTGGCCGTCCGTGCCCGCCAGCCAGACGTCGGGGTCCGCCGGGCTCTGCGCCAGCGCGCGGACGGCGACGCGCGGACCGAGCCCCTGCCACGTCTGCCCGTCGTCTCGGGACTCGAACAATCCGTCCTCTGTCCCGATGACGATCCGCCCAGGCTGGCGGGCGTCGAGGACGAGGGCCGGCGTGAACGTGGCATTCGGATGGGCCGCGGCCGGCGGCAGCGGCGTCCAGGTCTCGCCTGCATCGGGCGACTGCCACAAGCCATAGGCGCTGGCGGCGACGACCCGGCCGGGCGTAAGCGGATCGAGCGCGACGTCCAGGACCTCGCAGATGCGCCAGTCGGTCGTGACGCGCCACGTCGCGCCGCCGTCGAGCGAACGCAGGACGCCGTTGCCGGAGGCCAGGAAGACGATTTGCAGCGAGTGAGGGTCGACGGCCACCGCCGCGCCGCGCAGGTTGGGCCAGCCGACGTGGCGCCAGCCCTGGCCGTCGTCGCGGTACAGCCCGCTCGGGGCGTTCGCCGCGCCGACGACGTAGTTCCGCGTCTCCAGAACGACGGCCGAGACGCCCCCGCCCGATGCGCTCACTTGTTTGTTTTCCATATGAAACGCGGTTTCATTAGTTGAATGTAGTCACTATCATCCCCTGTCCAGCGGTTTCTTGACCTGACCTCTCGGGTGGCCCCCAATAATCGGCGCCCCCGTCCCCGGCCCTCCCCGTCCGCGCTCCTGCGCGCCGCCCCGCGCCTGCGGGCACCCGATGACCGACGCACCGACCTGGGGCCTCTACGAGCGCCTCCGCCCCGACCAGATCGACGCCATCCGCACCCGCGCGCCCATCGCCTACCTCCCCTGGGGCGCGCTCGAATGGCACAGCTACCACGCCCCCGTCGGCCTCGACGGCATGCAGGCCCTCGGGCAGTGCCGCGCGCTGGCGGAGGCCACGGGCGGTGTCGTCCTGCCGCCGGTGTACGTCGGGACCGACACGATCAAGCCGTTCAAGGGCTTCCCGCACACCATCGAGCACCGGGCGGCGACCGTCCGCACGCTGGGCCGGGAGTTCCTGGAGGGGCTGGCCGACGAGCGCTTCCGCGTGATCGTGATCGTCACGGGCCACTGCGGCGGCGGGCACGTCGACGCGCTCCGCGAGACGGTCGACGCGTTCGCCCGCGAGCGGGCCGACGTCGGGGTCCTCCTCATCCCGTCGTTCGAGCCGACGCAGGACACGTACCCCTCGAACCACGCCGCGTGGGGCGAGACGGCCTACCAGCTCCTCTTCGACCCCGAGCCCATCGACCTGGGGCGCCTGCCGGCCGACCACGAGCCGACGCTCGAAGACGACGGGGTCTGGGGCGACACCCCACGTACGGCCTCCGCCGCCGACGGCGCGGCCATCCTCGCCCTCTTCCTCCGGCGCACCGTCCCCGCCATCCGCCAGCTGCTCGACCGCCTCCCCGCATGACCACTCGCTCGCTCGGCCGCACCGGCCTCGTCACCTCCGAGATCGGCCTCGGCACCTGGGCCTTCGCCTCGCAGATCTACGGCGACGTGGACGCCACGGACGCGCAGGCGACCATCCGCGCCGCCCTGGACGTCGGCGTCACTTTCTTCGACACCGCCCCGCTCTACGGCGACGCCGAGCGCGACGGCATCTCGGAGACGATCCTCGGCCGCGCGCTCGGCGCCGAGCGCGACCGCGTCCTGATCTCCACCAAGTTCGGCCGTTACGCCACCGAGGACGCCGCGCCGAACTTCCACGCGCAGCGCGCCCGGGAGTCTGTCGAGGGCAGCCTGCGCCGGCTCGGCACCGACCGCCTGGACGTGCTCTTCTTCCACTCCCCCTTCGGCGCCCACGAGATCCACGACGACGTCTGGGCCGAGCTGGCGGCGCTCAAGGACGAGGGCAAGGTGCGCGTGGTCGGCCACTCGATCTCGAAGTTCGAGGACACCGAGGCCATGGCACGGGACTGGGCCGCGGAGCGGAAGATCGACGTGGTGCAGGTGGTCTACAGCCTCATGAACCGCGAGGCCGCCGGCCTCATCGCCGACCTCGCGGCCGACGGCATGGGCATCGTCGCCCGCGAGTCGCTCGCCAACGGCTTCCTCTCGGGCGCCATCACGCGCGACACCGTCTTCGACCCGGGCCACCTCAACGCCCGCTACCCGCGCGCCGAGGTCGAGGACCGCGTGGCCTACGCCGAGGCGCTCGACGACTTGCTCGTCCGCGACGACGTCGCCACGCTGCCGCAGGCCGCCTTCCGGTGGGTCCTCGACGACCCGGCCGTGTCGCTCGTGCTCAGCGGCGCCAGCACCGCCGCCCAGCTGGCGGACGCCGTCGCCGCCTCGGACGCCGCGCCCTACACGCCCGACGAGCACGCCCGCGCCGACGCCCTCCACCCGCGCGACTTCCAGGCCGCCTAGGCTTGCTCGATGCAGACCCGTCATACCGGTCATCCTGAGCGCCAGCGAAGGATCTCAACGCCGGGTTTCAAGCGCCTGGATGCGGCCCCTACGAGGGTTGAGGTTCGAGTTGAGATCCTTCGCTCCGCTCAGGATGACGGAGACCGCGTCGTGCTGCACAGAGCCGAGATCGGCGCGGGCCTCTCCCCTACCTGGCGCGCCGCTCGCGCCGGTGGAGGGGCGGCTCCGGCCGCTGGCAGACCCGGTCCCGAGGGCCTGGCGATGACCGCCGAGGGGTGAAAACCGGCGCTCGGAGGCTGGGACGTGGCAAAAGGACCCTGGGAAATGACGGAAGGACCCTGGGAAATGACGGAAGGACCCTGGGAAATGACGGAAGGACCCTGGGAAATGACGGAAGGACCCTGGGAAATGACGGAAGGACCCTGGGAAATGACGGAAGGACCCTGGGAAATGACGGAAGGACCCTGGGAAATGACGGAAGGACCCTGGGAAATGACGGAAGGACCCTGGGAAATGACGGAAGGACCCTGGGAAATGACGGAAGGACCCTGGGAAATGACGGAAGGACCCTGGGAAATGACGGAAGGACCCTGGGAAATGACGGAAGGACCCTGGGA
>CAYPVZ010000028.1:0-15886 GCA_964414235.1 uncultured Rhodothermales bacterium
GCGCCCACGTCTGCCACGTCGGAACCGTTGACGCGAGTGTGGCGAGCCCGCGCGAAGTCTTCCGGTTCTGCCTCCTCGTCAACGCGCGGAGTGTCCTCGTCGCCCATAACCACCCGTCCGGCAACACGGAGCCGTCGAGCGCCGACGTGGCTGTCTCGAAGCAGCTCAAGGCGGCCGGTGAGGCCGTCGGCGTCCCGCTCGTCGACTCCGTCGTGTGCGGGTACGACGGCCAGTTCACTTCGCTCGTTCAGCGAGGGCTCTTGTGAGATTCGCTAGAGCCCTGCGTTGCCTTAGATACATTCTCCCGTCTATGCAAAACCCAACTGTCTATGAGCGACGACGGTACCTGGGCCCCGAGCCTCGCCGATCTCCCCGGGGTCGAGTACGTGCCCCCGGAGGGGACGAGGCAGCCCCGGATCGCGGCCGGGTACGCTACGCCCCGGGTTTCCCACCACGAGTACGACGGAAGCTCCCATGTCTGGCTGTCATGGGAGGCGCGGGACGGGCCGACGTCGGCGTCGCCGGCCCAGCGCTACTTCTCCGAGCAGACGGCGGCCGAAGGGTCCACGTCGGAGGTCATCCTGCGCCTTCACCAAGGGCTCGCGTTGCCAGGGACCCCGACCGACTACCACTTCGCGATCCAGAACGTCATCGACGCGCTGTGGAAGCGTCGGCGGACCGACCCGGAGGCGGTCGTCCCCATCGAGGGCCTCTGCCTCCTCGACATCGCGATAGTCGAGGCGCACCGGTTCAAAGAGAACATGCCGCTGGCGGCCAACCTCGCCGTACGTACCCTCATCAGGATGTACGAAGGAGCGGCTGATTTCGACGCAGCGCTCGAAGTCGCGAGGCGTTCACTGCCCTATTGGATCGACAACGGCGACATCGAGAGGTTGGAGGAGAAGCGTGAGCGCCTGGCCGAGGAGGGCCCGTGAGCCCGTTCGCCGACCACCTCCCGGCCGACTCGTACCTCGAGCACGCCTTCCTCCGCTGGGTCCTCGGCCCTGCGGCCCGGTTCGGGCTCGCCGTCCACGTCCGCCCCCAGCACCGGGTCGCCGTCGGCGAGCACGAGTACCGGCTCGACTACCTCGTCGAGGGCGACCGGCTCCGGATCGCCGTCGAGCTCGACGGGTTCGCCTTCCACAGCGACCGGCCAGCGTTCACCTACGACCGGCTCCGCCAGAACGACCTCGCGGCCGCGGGCTTCACGGTCCTCCGGTTCTCCTACGACGCCGTCCGCACGGACACCGCCCGGTGCGTCCGCCAGATCCAGGCGCTCCTCCTCCAGGACCCCGTCCTCGCCCCGTTCGTGGTCGCCGACCCGGTCGTCCCCGTCCCCGACATGGCGACGAGCCCGTTGGAGGCCGCGGCCCGGGGGCCGGCTCCGACCCGGGGGGCCGAGACCTACTTCGACCGCGCCCGCGGCGCCCTCCGCCTCGGCCCGCTCCGCGAGTGCCAGCGCGAGGCGCTCTTCGCCCTCGCCAACTACTACGGCGGGGGCCAGACCCGGGCCGCGTGCGTGATGTCGGTCGGGGCTGGGAAGACGGTGCTCGGCGTCGCGGCCGCCCTCGCCCTGGCCCGCCGTCGCGCCCTCGTCGTCACGCCGGGCTCGGTCATCCGGGGCACGTTCGCGAGGGCGCTCGACCCCGAGGCCCTCGGGAACGCGCTCTACGGGCTCCCCAGCGGCCCGCTCGTCCCCGGCCTCCGCGCGCCCCGCACCCTAGTCCTCGACGGCTCCGACGGACCGCTCCGTGATGTCTCGCCGGCCGACCTCGACGCGGCCGACGTCGTCGTCACCAACTTCCACGCGCTGGGGACGGCAGACGACGGGCTCCTCGCAAAGCTCGGCCCCGACGCCGTCGACTTCGTCGTCGTCGACGAGGCCCACATCGCCGCGGCCGACTCGTACCAGCGGCTCTTCGCCCACTTCCCCCACGCACGCACGCTCCTCATGTCGGCGTGCGTCCAGCGGCTCGACGGCCGTCCCATCGAGGCCGACGTCGTCTACCGCTACCGGCTCACCGACGCCGTCGCCGACGGCCACGCCAAGCGCGTCCGGGCCGTCCGGTTCGAGCCCGACCCGCTCGCGACGACGTACGAGGTCGTCTGGCCCTCGGGGGACCGCGAGGAGATCGTCGGGCGCGAGGCGCTCCTCGACGCGATCCGCGACCCCCGGAAGGTCGCCCGGATCACGGCCAAGTCCGACGCCTCCATTCACCACGTCATGCGGGCCGTCCGGCGCGCGCTCGACGAGCAGGCCGAGCGCTTGGCCCCGGTCAAGCCGCGCGTCCTCTTCAGCGCGCTCGGCGAGGAGCACGAGGCCCAGATCGCCCGGATCGCCCGCGAGCACCGGGTCACGACGGCCTACCTCCACCACTCGATGGGGGAGAGCGAGATCGCCGGGCTCAGGGCCCGGTTCGAGAACGACTCGGGCGACCTCCAGGGCCTCGTCCAGCTCCGGATGCTCGGGCAGGGCTACGACTTCCCGCCGATCTCGGTCGTCGTCCCGCTCCGGCCGTACGGGAGCTACGGGGAGTTCTACCAGTTCGTCGGGCGCGGCGTCCGACGTGTCCGCCACCCCGACGTCGCGGCCGACCAGGTCCTCGACATCGTCTATCACGCCGAGCTCGGGCTTGACGACCACCTCGACACGCTCCGGGCCGAGAACGACCTCGACCCGATCCCGGTGACCTCAGTCGAGCCGGTCGTCGACTCGGGCGACCAGACCGCCGTCGGGGGAGGGGAGGGGGGCGCCGGTCCCTCCGTCGAGGTGACCGCAGAGGTCGGCCACGTCCACGCCCACGTCGTCCACGACCGGGACCGCGTCGAGCGTCGGCGCTCCGAGCGCCGCACCGAGGCGCTCGCCCAGCAGTACGCCCGCTACGTCGCGGCCAACGCGGACCCCGTCCCGTTCGAGACGTTCGTCGCCATTGTTCAGAAGCTGTCGTCGTAGCCCATGCCCACCGCCTTCGGCCGCCGACTCTTGGACGCCGCCCCCCACGAGGCGCTCGACCTCGAGCGGGACGCGGGGCTCTCCGACGCCTTCGCCCCACTCGACGGGCTCCTCAACCACGTCGTCCGGCGGAGCCTCGCCGGCGACCGAATCGCCGTGCTCACCAAGACCCGGGCCCGAGGCTACGAGCTCTCCGTGCCGGCCCTGACGCCGACACACCGGGAGTGGGCGGTCCGCGAGCGGTCCCGAGAGGCCGTTCAAACCCGCGGGTTCTGGTCCCTCCCTGAGAAGGCGTCGCTCCAGGTCGGCCCTCTCTCGACGGCGTGGAGCCTCTGCGAGCGAGGCCGGTTCGGCCCGCAGGTGTCGGCCGACGAGCGCGGGCGCCTCCCGCTCGACACCCCGGAGGCCGTACTCACGTGGTCAGCGCTGGTCCCCGCTGCCGAGCTCCTCTACCGACCCGTCTACCTCCGGACGGTCGAGGCCGGCGAGGCGACGCACGACGAGCAGGTCGCTGAGTGGGCCGTGATCGCTGAGACGCTGGAGGCGCTCGGCGTCGGTGGTCTCCCCGCCTTCGAGGCAATCCGGTACGGGGGCGGCTGGTCACGCCTCCGGCCTGAGGAGCGGCACGAGGCGCTCCTCGCCTACTGCTCCGAGCTGTCCGATAGCCTCCCGGATGACGCGGGCTCGCGGCTCCGCCTCTCGCTGGCGCGCCCGCTCATCGAGAAGTACTACGCCCGCGCCCGGAAGGACGGGACGGCCCTCCAAAAGCGGGTCGTCACCGCCGCGCTCCACCCCACGCTCGTCGGCATCTGGGGCGGGGGCTGGACGGACATCGTGGGCTATCTGGGGGAGGACATCCACCCCCAGGAGCACGTCGCGACCGCGCTCCCCTCGGTCGACCTCGCCGCCCCGCCGACGGCCGACCTCGACGCCGTCGCGTTCGAGACCGGCACGACGGCCGGCGACGTGGCCGCCGTCGCCGCGGCCGTCTTCGGGGCCGACACGCTCTCGAGCGCGGACGGACCCGACTGCGTCGGCGTGCTCCGCCGGTTCTGGGAAGTCTTCGACGCGGCCCACGCCCGCCAGCGCTCCGGGGAGACGTCGCTCTGGGGCCTCGTCGACTCCGGCTCGCTCGGCCCCGCCCCCGACGACTCCGGTGTCTACGGCCACGACCTCTACCGGACCCGGCTCCCCGCCCACCTCGTCGCCGACGTCGAGGCGCTCTGGGGCGGCCACGCCTGGACCCTGCACCCCGAGCGGACGGTGACCGAGTGGTCGCCCCACGCGCGGATGGCCGAGGCGTTCGGCCCCGCGCTCGCTTTCTGGGAGGGCGTCGCGCTCACGGCCTGGTTCGTCTGCGAGGGGCCGTCCTCGCGGACGGACCTCCCGGGCCTGTTGGAGTACCACGCCCGCGAGATCGTCGCGCTCGCCGACGCCGGGGCCCCCGTTGACCCCGGGTTTCTCGCGGCCATCGTGGAGGCGGAACCTCTCCTCGGCCCCCCGCAGCAGGTCTGGCGTGACGAACGGACGACGCCCGTCGCCGATGGGGCCCTCTCGTTCACCGTCCGCGTGGGGGGCGGCACGCGCCGTGACGGGTTCGAGAGGGTCCGCGACCTCATCACGAAAGGGCGGCGTGCGTGGGCCGACCGGCACTTAGACGGGTACCTCCGCGCCCGGCGCGCCACCGCGCTGGAAGGGGCCGCCGAGCGCTACCACATCGCCGTCAACGCCCGCGGCGGCAAGCCGCCGACCCTCAAGCAGACCGCCCGCAACGCCAAGGCAGCCACGAACCTCTGGCTGGGCGGCGACCTCGGCGCGTTCTACCGCCTGATCCGGGAGAAGAGCCCCGCCCCTATCGACGACGGCCGCCGCGTGACTCGCCCGGCGGACATAGCCCTCGAGCACCTGTACGGAGAGCTGGCCGCCCTCGACACGGCCGATGACGCCGACGTCTCTTGGACCGCCCGGCGGCTGCTCAAGCCCGCCACGGAGTACGTCCGCTGGCTCGAGGCTACGGGCGAGGCCCCCGGCCCCGACCGGGTCAAGGAGTTCGAGTACAACGCCGGCATCTTCGGGGACGACCCCAGTCGGGCCTGGGACGCGTTCGTCGCGGCGATCGATCGCACGCTGCTATCCCCTACGCCTTCCCCACCGCCGTTGCGGCCGTCCCCTCCACCAACCCAGAAGACTGCGCCCGAGTCCCGTCGGTCTTCGGCTCCGGCGCCCTCCGACGACACGCCCCCTCCTCGACCCGGCACGCCTGAGCCGTGGTGGAGACGGCTGTTCGGCAGGTGATGCTCGGCATTTGTCACAACAGCCGCGCTGCTGCTATGGCGGCGTGGTGCCCAGACAGCTCGGTGAGTGGTGGGCACTACTCCAAACTGCGGACCAAAGCGCTGCGTGCGGTACGCGCTGGAGGACCCGTTCTTCGCCGCCTGGCTCCGGCAACTGGGTGCGGACGGACCGCATGACCTGTAGCAAACGAACTGCGCACGCGTCCGTACCGGGAAAGAGCCACGGGAGTGTACGCCGTTACCTTCGAGACATACCTACCGAGTGCCATGTCCGCGTCCCCCTCCGTCGGTTTCCCCGCCGCCCACGACCTCATCCTCATCGCGGTCGCTGCCGGCGCCGAGCGTTACGCGCTCGCCCGCGCCTTCCGTGGCAAGCTCGTCCCCACCGAGAGCACCCTCGCTCGACTCGACGGCCGCCCCGCTTCTGACACCGTCAGCCCCGCCAGCGGGGAGGCCCAGACCGCCCTCGACCTCTAACCATCACCGCCCCGTGGAGCTCACCGACGAGCAGCTAACCGATGTCGCGTTCGCCGACGGCCTTCAGCGCCTCGACGATGTCTGCGACACGTTCACCGGCCGGTTCCTCCGCGGCGGTGTATCCCTCTGGGTCGGATCTCGGATCTCCGATGCCCGCTACCCCAACCTCGACGGGCTCCTCACCATCCTCCTTGACGCCCTCCACGGCCTCGCCGCCGATCCTGCAGATCCCACGGACCCCGCCCGGCAGACCCTCGATCTCATCCTCGACAGGGTGGCCGTCCCAGACCTCAAGCGATCCACGCCGTTCTCAAACTGGCACGACGACCAGCAGAAGGAGGTCCTCAAAACCCTGTGGGACCAATACGACGAGGTCCTGAACACGCCCTACCACCCCGGCGGGGAGTACAAGAGCCTCGTACGGGACGTGCTCCACGTCGAAGAGCTCTACGACCAGCCCGGTGTCAAACCCGACGCAGAGCACCGGTTCATCGCGCTCCTCGTCGCCGAGGGGACAGTTCGCGACATTGTCACGACGAACTGGGACCCCCTCATAGAGGACGCTCACGCGCAGGCCGCGAACGGGAGTCCCGCCCACCCCATGCACACCGTCGTCCGGGCAGCCGACCTCGCTCCGGTCGGGTCGGACCCCAAGGTGACCAAGATGCACGGGTGCGCCCGTACGGCCCGCCAGGGTGAGGAGGCCTTCGACCTCATCGTCGCCACGTCCGACGACGTGCTCCGCTGGACCAAGGTGGATGCTCGCAAGCCGATACGGGACCTCGTCAGCCACGTCGCCCGCTGCCACACCGTCCTCTACATCGGGCTCTCCGGCCAGGACTTCAACATCCAACTCCAGCACGTCGACGCCGGGCTCGCCGTCGAGGGTGTCTACACCCCCAACGCCCCCCGCGTCCTGTTCTCGGGCGGAAAGCTTGACGACACCAAGAGTCGCGTCCTACGAGCGGCCTACGGCCCCCAGAACATGGCGCTACACCACACCGACATCGAGAAGAAGGCCCTCGTCCCGCTTTACGCAAAACCCCTCCTCGGCGCCCTCTACGCCTACATCCTCCGCGAGAAGCTCCGCGCCTTCGCCCGTGCTCTTCCCGACGGCCCCCACCGGGACCTTGCTCTCCGTGGCGTTGATGCGCTCGTCCGCCGCGTCGGCGCCAGCGTTGACGCCCACGAAGACCCCCAGACGCGCTGGCGGTTCGTCTCCGACAGCGTAGCCCGGTTTGTCAGCTCGTTCGTCAGCGTCTACCGCCATGGCCGAGCTGTCCCGGACCGCTGGGATTACCACCCCCTCACGAAAGAGGCGGACCCCGACCCCCAACCCTCTGACTACTGGCTCGCCCTCCTCATCGGCGTTCTTGCGGAGGGGCAAGACCAGGGACGCTGGACGTTCGGGTTCACGCCGGATGCTCCTGAGCAACTCCGCATCCGGGCCCCCACGAGCGACGGTGCCCCGGTCTTCATCCCCGTTTACGTGGTGTGTGACGGGTTGATGTCATCCCAAATCCCGAGCTTCGCAAGTCCTTCCACGAGCGGCCCTTACCTCGTCATCCACACGTCGGCTGACCCGGGCACCGCCCGCCCGCCCGCGACTCCGTTTGCCCCGCTCTCCATGCGCGCCGCCCCCCCAGTCCCGCAGGTCCTCTATCGGAACGACTGGGTGCGCGACGGGGCCGACCCCGTAGACCTCATGCACGAGAAGCTCCGTGAGCTCGCTCTTGCAGCCTGATCCCTGGCTCCATGCCGACCCTGCCCCCCAACGCCGTCGCCCGCGCATGCCTAGACGCGCTCGAGTTCTACGGCTACGCCCGCCAGCCGCAGCCGCTTCGCATCGTTGAGCTCTCCTTCGAGTTCGACGCCGTCCTTGCGGGTCCAGCCAAACATCACGATCTCGTCCTCTTGGTGGACCAAGAGACGCTCGACGTCGAGGCCGTCCGGCGCCGCTTAACGAGCCTCGCGCTTGCCCTCTCGCGCACGGGGTCGCGCCGACCCATCGCCGTCGTCCTCATCGCCCCGCCCTCGCGCAAAGCGGACCTCGAACCCCTTCGCCCGCTCGCGCGACTCGTCACTGTCCGACGTGAGGCACAGACCTCTGCAGAGGTCGCCGACGCCCTTCGAGAGTTCCGTCCCCTCTCCATAGACGAGCTTGAAGCCCGCCCCGTCCATGCCTCCCGCGAGCTCGCCGCGGCGCTCGGGAAAAGGGCCGACGTCCCCGCTGTGCAGCGCCTCATCGCCGCGGCGACCGACGGGGAGGCTGCGGTTAAGGAGGCGTTCCACGACCTGTTCGTTGAGGCCCTCGCTGACCCCGCATCGCAATGATCCGCCGCCTTAAGAAGCTTGAGGTCGAGAACTTCCGTGCCTTCGGCGGGCACCACAGCCCCGTTGACCTCGACGCCGATGTCGTCCTCATCCACGGCCGCAATGGGTCCGGGAAGACGAGCCTCCTCGCGGCCATCGAGTACGCCGTGACTGGCCACGTCGAACACCTCTCGCGGTTCGAGAGCGACTACCCGGACGTGCTCCGACACCACGGGAGCGATGGCGCTGCGAAGGTGAGGCTCTGGGCCGACCTAGAGGGGGCCGGAGAGACGTTCGTCGAGCGGACGACAGGCCACGCCCAGCCGACAGGAGGGCAGGCGTTCCGTCCCGGTGTGAGGACGGCCTTCAAGGAGCGCTGCTACCTCTCGCAGACCCACCTCTCCCAGCTTCTCCACGTCTACCAGTCTTCCTCGGAATCGAAGAGAGGCGCGAAGGACGATGCCCCCGTCGTCCGATTCATCCGTGACTTCCTCGACCTCGACAGCCTGGAGGCTACCGAGCGGGGACTCCATGTCGTCGGTCACAAGAGCCGACTGCCGAAGGAGTTTCCCCAGTACGCCGAGCTCCTGAGCCGGACTCAGCGAACTGAGGCCCGTGCGGCAGAGTCGCAGAAGCTCGCAGAGACCGCTACGGACGCGGCGCGGCGAGCACATGAGGAGCTCATGAAGCGTGCCGCGGGGCTCGCGCTCGCTGACGGAGAACAGCAAGACTTTGACGCCTTGGATGCAGCGGCGCGCGAGGCCTCGGCCGATGCGCGGGCAAGGGCCGCCAAGCTCTCCGCTCACGCAGACGCTCTCGATCGTTCCGCACCGACCGGTGAGGAGCCTCCTCCTGCCGCCCCAACTGATACCCAGCTTCTCACCGAGGGACTCCGAGGGGTCGCCCGATTGTTCGGGGAAGCCCTCGCACTGTCAGGCGATGCGAACCCTGCCCCCGACTACACCCCTCCCAGCCCGTCGGGCGCTGACCCCTCCGCTGCTCACGCCGTCCTTGCGAGCGAGGTCGCAGCGTGGAAGAGGCGCATCGACACAGCGTCTTCCGCCCTGGAAGGCTCCGCGCGTAGGGTCCGGGAGGGACTCGAGAATGCCAGTGCCGAAAACGCCGAACTTGAACGGCTTCGTAACCGGGCGTCAGCACTCCAAGAAGAGGTAGCCGCTCTCTCTGACCTCAGCGCGACGACCGTTGAGGAGGTCCAGCGTCGTCAGGCACTTCTCGTCGCCGCTCTGAGTCAGGTTCGTGACGACGTGTGCCCTGTGTGCGACCGGGACTACAGCGAGGTCGGCACCAGTCTCGCCGATCACGTCGCGGCCGAACTGGAAGAGTTGGGGACCGAGACCGTCCGGCTCCGTGAGCAGTTCGCGCACCGGACAACTCTCGTCGAGGAAAGCCGGAGGGTCGAGCGCCGCGCTATCGACCTAGAGACCGAAGCGCCTGCTGACCGGATCGAGGCGTACCGCCTCCGCTACGAGCAGCTCACGCAGGCAGCGGCCCTTCTAGCGACGGCCCGGAAAGACCTCTCTCGGTTGTCTGAACCCCTCAGCACACTCGAACGGAGCGCGCGGGCTCATGACGAGCGCGCCGCCTGGCTCGGCGCTCATACAACTGCGTCGACAGCGGCGGCGAAGGTGCTCGTTGCATTGGCTTCGGAAGATCCGGCCTCCGCTGATCTGGATCCTACAGCATTCGACGCGATCAGGACCCGGGCTTTGCGGAGGGCGACGGCCCTCACAGAAAGAGCAGACGAACTAGGCGGGGTCCGACAGGACATCGCGACGGCCCGCACACGCTTCCGCGAAGCGCAGCAAGCTCGTGCCCAATCGGCCGAGGACAGCGCCGAGGTTGAGCGGCTTCGGGCGACTGCTCAGCGCGTTCAGGACCTCATTGACGAAGCGAACGAGCTTCGCAAGGCGGCGGCCCGGACTACCCGTTCGCTCATCAAGCGGACGTTTGACGAGCACCTGAACGCGCTGGTCGACGACCTCTATATGAGGCTCGTTCGCGACGAACGCTTCCGGCCTCGGATTACGTCAAAGGGGCAGATCGGTAGCCTCACCGCCGCCGTCAATGCGTTCGTGGGAGAGGAGAAGGCGGCGGAGGACATTGCCTCCCTCGTCAGCTCTGCAAACCTCAACACGGCCGCGCTCAGCCTCTTCCTCGCCCTTCACCTTGCCGAACCGACGCGGCCGAGGACGCTCGTCCTCGACGACCCCGTGCAGAGTATGGACGATGTCCATGCGACGAACCTCGCGGCGCTCTTTAGGTCCCTCGCCTACCACCCCACGACGCCCCGCCAACTCGTCCTTGCCGTCCACGACAAGGCCCTCTTCGACTATCTCTCTCTCGAACTCGGCCCAACGAAGGACGGTGACGCCCTCATCGAGGTGGAGGTGACACGCGAGTCTCCCGACCAAGTGACCGTGAGCAGCGAACGCCGGACTTGGCAGCCCGACCGTGTCCGCTTCGGGACATGAAAACGAAGAGGGCAGAAGTGAGGTGCCTAGTATCGAATGGTCAGCAGTCGAGTTCTTGTCGGCACTCTGCCCATTCGTTCTCGAGCCGGTGTCGGTCGAGCTTGTATAAAAGTGTGGGGACCGCGGGACTGCTCATCCGTTCGAAGTCGTAATCCCTGACCAGCCCTCGCAGTGCGTCGCCGGCAGGGAGCGGGTGGCTGAGAAACTGCTGGCAGATGGCGCGGGCCGACCGGTACGAACCGATCGCGGAGTAAAGGGCCTCCGCCAGTTCGAGCCAGAATAGCGCGAGAACGAACGAGAACAGCGCCTCGATGATCTCCGTCCGCCCGGTCAACTCGCCATCGGTGTTGGCGACCCAGTAGACGGCCGCTGCGGATGTGACGGTCAGCAATACAAAGCTCGCCGCGAGACACCAGGACCAGAGCCGAGTGAGATGCCAGGTGTGGAACGCGCTGTTGGCGTACATCTCCCGGAGCCTCGGCTCCCCGGCGGGGCACGTGGGCTCGTAATAGGCTTCGAGCGTTGAGGCCGGGAGCTCCTGGGCCTCCCGGACGGATCCCCAGGGAGCGTCGGATCGGAGCGAGCTCAGACGCGCGGGACTGATCGTATCCCCACACGCATAGGCCCGCGCACTCTCCCGGCGGCACACCTCCGCGAACTGGTCGCTCTCTCTCGACCTCACGCGGAGGGCCCTCGCGAGCGCAACGGCCAGGAATGCGACCAGAGGGTGCCACGCCTCCAGCGCGTCGTTTTCGGCAAAGACGAGGTACGCCGCGACCGCGGCCACCACGACGTCGATCCCGAAAGCCACGTGGTGGAGGCGCTTCGCGACCTCGGCCGCCCCGCGGAAGAGGGAGTGGACCTGAAAGACGGGATCGGGACGAGGGCTGTCCGTGCTCATCCGTAAGTTGGGAACGACGGCCCGAAGATGTCTCCCCAGTGTCTGATCGAGCGCCCGTGGTCACCCGCGCTCTCCGCGGCCCGGGCGTCCGCCGCCTTAACGGCGTCGCTGGCCGCCCGGATTGAGACCTTGATTTGGGCCTCTGGAGACAGCCTGTTGATGTTACCCTCAATGCCCTTCGGGTCAGCTACGTCGTACAGAATGGCGGCCGCGATGTGAGTGAGCAGGGGGCCGACTTCGAGGTCCACGTACGCCGACGCCGTTCCAAGCTTCGCGGCGTAGTAGTCGAGGATGATGCACTCGAGGAGGTATGAGGGGGCGCTCGGCATCGTCGGGCGCCTGTTCCAGTACTTCACGAGACGGAGAGCGTTGAGGACGTTCCCATCGTGGCGCTGGTTGATATGCGAGACGCGGGCCTGATCGATCCGGGGGTCCGTCTTCATCCACAGCCCCCGCCCATCGGGGATGATGTAGTACGTCCGCCCGTCCCACTCGGGCGTCGTAAAGAAGGCCGGGATGATGTCGAAGCTCCAGGGGTAAGAGCTGAGGTTGAGCTTGGCCGCCGACCCGTCCTTCCCCGTCTCCGCGTTCGAGTACTGCGGCACCTCGTCGAGATACTTGAGGAACCGGTTGATGACCTTCGTCGAGTTCAGCGTGTTCGTCCCATCGTTGCACAGACCTCGGAGCGCGATCCCGTCGGGTACGGTCAGGTAGACCGTTCCGTCCAGATCAACGTAGGTCGTCCCCAGTGCGCTGATGCCAATGATCTGGTCGACGTCGTCGAGCTCTCGGAGCTTCGTATTCCGAGCGAACGAGCCGTACTTCAGGTCCACAGCGGGGTAGAGCGTCGGGAAGTCGGAGTGCTTCCTGGGGTAGCTTTGGATCTGTCCGATCAACCAGTCCCTGCTACTTCGAGCTCGCGCCGTCACGTTAGGGTGGAGGTTGACCACGTCCCGAAGAAACGCAGAGAACGCGGCATTGACGGTTGTGGCCATGGGGGAAAGGCTGGCAAGGACGCCCCGATGAAGATCCTATACGGGCGCGACCCTAGTACGTCGGTCCTAGCAAGTCCACCTAGGAAGCATCTTGCCGAGAACCACTCAAACCATTGCGCATGCGTCCCGCTTCCTCCGTGCGTGAGAGCGATTGTTCCACCACCGTTCCACCCCGGAGCGAAAAGACCCTGTCTCCCAATGGGATACGAGCAGGAGTGGTGGGCCCGGCAGGATTTGAACCTGCAACCATCCGGTTATGAGCCGGCTGCACTAACCGTTGTGCTACGAGCCCGGGAGCCCGCAAACTACCGCTCGTACCCCCGAGAGGTCAGGCGCCCGCTGGATGGCGCTGCGCAAACCGGTAGGCCGTCCATGCCGCCACGACGTGGGCAACCCATCCAAAGAAGCCGCCCGTCCCGATCCAGAGCCCCGGCGTCACGACAAGCCAGAAGATGCCGCGCCAGAACGTGCCGTTGTAGAACTGGCCAAGACCGGGCAGAACAAAGCTGAGGACGGCGGCGGCACCGGGGTTCTTCATGAGACAGAAGGGGATTGGGCCCGCCTCTACGCCTCGATCCCGGCCCGGGGTTGCATCGTGGCCACGCACGGGAGGCGTCCCCACCCCCGGCACGTCGCATTGCTCGGCACGCGGGCCAGCTCATGGCCTGCGCACACCGACCGCCAGCCCCGAACCCTGCGGTCTGCCGCCTCGGAACCACCCGGGTGCCGGGAGGTGTGAACTCTCCGGCACGTCCGTATAAAATGAGGAGCACCGGGGTCCGCCTCCGACCAAACAGAGGTAGGTTCCCTCCGTCGTCCGTAATAACTTTCCAAACGCCCGCGTGGACAAGCTCGACGCCACCGACGTCCAGATCCTCGACCTCCTCCAGCGTGAGGGCCGCATCAAGCGGAAGGACGTGGCCGACACCGTCGGCCTCTCGATCCCCTCGGTGAGCGACCGGATGCGGAAGCTGGAGGCGCGCGGCGTCCTCACCGGCTTTCACGCCTCCGTCGACGCCAAGCGGCTGGGGCACGACGTGGCGGCCTTCGTCTTCGTCCAGTCGACGGGGAGCGACCACTACCCCGAGTTCGTCGAGGCCGTCACGGCGATGGCCGAGGTCCAGGAGCTCCACTCGGTGACCGGCGACGGCTCGCACGTGCTGAAGGTCCGCGTGCGGAACACGACGGCGCTGGAGCGGCTGCTGGCCAAGCTCCAGGCGCTGCCCGGCGTCCGCGGCACGCGGACGAGTCTCGTGCTCTCGACGCACAAGGAGACGACCTACCTCCCGGCCGAGCCGATGACGCTCCCGGCCCTCGACGACTGACCCTGGCTGGCGGTCTCCGCCGGCGCTCGCCCCCACCCTCCCCAGTCCCCCGATGCCCACCCTCACGCGCACCCTCAACGGGAGCAGCCCCGCCCCGGCCTACGACGTCGAGGCCATCTTCGGTCAGAACACGTTCGGCCTGGCCGAGATGAAGAGCCGGCTGCCGAAGTCGGTCTTCAAGAAGATCACGGCCACCATCGAGAAGGGCGAGCCCTTCGACGAGACCGTCGCCGACGCCGTCGCCCTCGCCATGAAGGAGTGGGCCGTCGAGCGCGGCGCGACCCACTTCACGCACTGGTTCCAGCCGCTGACCGGGCGGACGGCCGAGAAGCACGACTCGTTCATCACGCCGAACGCGGGCGGCGGCGCCGTCGCCGAGTTCTCGGGCAAGACGCTCATCCAGGGCGAGCCCGACGCCTCCAGCTTCCCGGGCGGCGGCCTCCGCGCCACGTTCGAGGCCCGCGGCTACACGGCCTACGACCCGACCAGCCCGGCCTTCATCGTCGAGCACAACAACACGGCCACGCTCTGCATCCCGACCGCCTTCGCGTCGTGGACCGGCGAGGCGCTCGACCACAAGATCCCGCTGCTTCGCAGCATGGAGGCGCTCAGCCAGCAGGCCACGCGCGCGCTCGGCGTCCTCGGCGAGGAGGTCGGCCGGGTGTTCGCGACGTGCGGCGCCGAGCAGGAGTACTTCCTCATCGACGAGGGCTTCTACGAGGAGCGCCCCGACCTGCTCGTCTCGGGCCGGACGCTCGTCGGCGCGAAGCCGCCGCGCGGGCAGGAGTTCGACGACCACTACTTCGGGAGCATCCCGGAGCGGATCATGGCCTACATGAACGCGGTCGAGACCGAGCTCTACCAGCTCGGCGTGCCGGTGATGACGCGGCACAACGAGGTGGCCCCGGGCCAGTACGAGATCGCGCCGCTGTTCGAGAACGCCAACGTCGCCGCCGACCACCAGCAGGTCATGATGATGACGCTGCAGCGGGTGGCCAAGCGGTTTGGGCTGGCGTGCCTGCTCCACGAGAAGCCGTTCGCCGGCATCAACGGCTCCGGCAAGCACGTCAACTGGTCAATGTCGACGGACACGGGCGAGAACTTGCTCGAGCCCGGCGACACGCCGCACAAGAACCTCCGCTTCCTGTTCTTCTGCACGGCCGTCGTCCAGGCCGTCCACACGCACCAGGACCTCCTGCGGGCGGCCATCGCGACGGCGGCCAACGACCACCGCCTCGGCGCCAACGAGGCCCCGCCGGCCATCATCTCAATCTTCCTCGGCGAGCAGCTCTCGGACGTGTTCGAGCAGATCACGGCCTCGGGCAAGGCGACGGAGAGCAAGCAGTCGGGCTTCCTCGGCCTCGGCAGCCCGGTCCTCCCGACGCTGCCGCGCCACGCGGGCGACCGCAACCGGACGAGCCCGTTCGCCTTCACGGGCAACAAGTTCGAGTTCCGCGCGGTCGGCTCCAGCCAGTCGGTCAGCTTCCCGCTGACGGTCCTCAACACGATCGTGGCCGAGGCCATCGACGACCTCACGACGAAGCTCGAAGAGAAGCTGGGCCGCAAGCGCTCGAAGAAGGCCGTCGAGACGGCGGTGCAGGAGGTGATCACGGACTCGATCCGCGAGCACACGAAGGTCGTCTTCAACGGCGACGGCTACTCGGAGGCCTGGCACACGGAGGCCGTCGAGGAGCGCGGGCTGCTCAACCTGAAGACGACGCCGGACGCGCTGGCGACGCTCACAGCCGAGAAGAACGTCAAGGTCTTCGAGGCCTACGACGTCCTCACCGAGGCGGAGCTCGAGAGCCGCAAGGACATCCTCGCCGAGCAGTACGCGCTGACGCTGAACGTGGAGGCGGCGACGACGGAGTCGATCGCCAAGACGCTCGTGCTGCCGGCGGCCATCCGCTACCTGCAGGACCTCGGCGAGGCCTCGGCAGCGGTCAAGGGCTTCGACCTCGACGACGCGGGCGCGAAGACCGCGGCCGAGGCCGTCGTCACGCCGGTCAACGCGCTGCAGAAGGCGCTGGGGGCGCTCGCCAAGGCCCGCGCGGCGGCCCACAAGGCCGACGACGAGAGCGTGGCGATGAAGGACAAGGTGGTGCCGGCGCTCGCCAAGGTCCGCGAGGCCTGCGA
>CAYPVZ010000029.1:0-15850 GCA_964414235.1 uncultured Rhodothermales bacterium
TCGTCGGGCCGTTCGTGCTGGACGACGCCGCGACGGGTCGCCTCGGGCGCGTCGTCTTCCCGCGCGCCGTTCCGCCGGCGGGCGGCAGCTTCGAGGCGCTGGGCGCCCGCTTCAGCGTCGACGCGGGCACGGGCCTGGACAGCCTCTCCATCGAGACCGTCGCCAACGAGGCCCCGGCGACCTTCGCCAACGCCGCCCGCCGGCAGTGGACGCTCCGCCCCTTCCCGGCCGCCTCGGAGGCCGTGTTGAGCCAGCTCGTGCTCCGCTACGGCCCCGACCTCGGCCCGAACGACGCGGCCGCCCTCCAGGTGTACCGCTCCGGGGACGACGGCCAGACGTGGGAGCAGGTGTCGACCTCCACCAACACCACGCGCGACCCCAGCGCACGCACCGTCACCCTGCTCGGCGCGCGCGCGCGGGGCCGGTACGCCCTCTCGTCGCAGGCCGACCCCGTCTCGGTCCGTCCCAACGTCGTGTTCTCGATCATCGGGACCGACCGGATCCGGGTCGGCCCGCCCAACCAGTACCTGCTGACGTACCTCAATGCCGGCCCGGCCCCCACGGGCGACTTCCTCGCGGGCCTCACGACGGCCGCGGGCATCTACATCGAGCGCGTGGTCCCCAGCGCGACCACGCCGGGCGTGGCGCCGCAGCCCCTCCTGCCGGAGAACTTCTCCGCCGACGGCGACAGCACGCACGCCGTCTTCTACGTACCGAGCCTCGCGCCGGGTGAGGAGCGCACGATGACGGCCATCCTCCGCACGCGCGCCGACATCGCGAGCCTGACGGCCGCCGCTCGGAGCCGCATCGCCCCCCTGATCGCGTGGGGAGGCGCCGTCGCGGCGGGCGCGGCCGCCAGCTACACGAAGGACCTCTGGAAGGCCACGTTCGAAGAGCTCGTCGACAACCCCGAGCAGGCCGCCCAGGCGCCCGACCGCGCGTTCGAGCGCGTCAACAACGAGTGGTTCGGCGGGGTCGAGAAGGGCGCGGGCGAGGTGACGCAGGCCATGCAGGGCGAGGCGGCCAACCTGGCCGGCCTCGGCACGGCGCTGGAGCGTGCCAATGCGGCCAAGGAGTTCGCCGACTTCCTCGGCGGTCTGGCCGACGCCGACGCGCGCCGCGAGGAGCGCTGGCGCCGCGCCGCCGACGGCGCCCCGCTCGGGCCCAACGGCGGCCCGTTTGGACCGGTCCGCGTCCCGATCCCGCAGCCGGACCTCCCCGCCGCTCCGCCCAAGACGCCGACGCCAGTCCGCTCGTGGGACCCCAACGAGAAGTCCGGCCCGGAGGGCGTTGGCGACGGCGGCTTCGTGACCGACCTGGGCCGCGTGACGTACCAGATCAAGTTCGAGAACCTCGCCGCGGCGACGGCCCCGGCCTACGAGGTCGTCATCGTGGACACGCTTTCGGCGGTGTTCGCCCCCGAGACGGTCGAGTTCGGCCCCACCAGCTGGGAGGGCTTCGAGATAACGCGCGAGGGCCACATCCTGACGTGGCGGGCGACCGGCATCGAGCTGCCCCCAAACCAGAACCCGCCCGAGGGCGAGGGCTTCGTCCAGTTCAGCGTCGAGACCGTCCCCGACCTGCCGGATGGCACCGTCGTCGCCAACCGGGCCGAGATCACGTTCGACATCAACCCGGCCATCCTCACCAACACGCACGTCAACACGCTGGACCGGACGGCGCCCACCACGGTGATGAGCGCGCTCGGCGCGCAGGCCCCGGGAGGCGCCGTCACCGTCCGCTGGACGTCGACCGACCTCTCGGACGGCCAGCCGGGCGCGGGGGTGGACCGGGTGACCCTCTTCGCCTCGCGAGACGGCGGCCCGTTCACGGAGATCGGCGTCTCGACGGGGGGCGACCTCACCCTGGAGGGCCTCGACCCGGGGTCGTACGCCTTCTACGCCCTCGCCACCGACGCCGTCGGCAATGCGGAGGCGACCCGGCCGGCGCTCGTCACGACGGAGGTGTGGGCGGTGGCATCGGAGACCGAGGGAGGGCTCCGGTTCGACCTGCGCCCGCCCTCGCCGAACCCCACCCGAGGGACGCTGTCCATCGACTTCACGCTTTCGGCGTCGGGCCCGGCGTCGCTCGACGTCTTCGACGTGCTCGGTCGGCGCGTAGCGCTCCTGGCCGAGGGCGAGCACCGCGCAGGGGCCCACCGAGTCGCGTGGGAGGCGGGGGACATCGCCAGTGGCGTGTACCTCGTCCGGCTGCGCCAGGGCGACCAGGAGCGGGTCCGCCGGATCACTGTCCTCGAGTAAACCAGGCCCACCCCTCCTGCCTCCGTTGCCCTGCAAGGACGGGAGGTCGCTCGACACGTTCAACGTGCCCCGTCTCAACCAAGCTCGCGTCATCGTCCGCGGAGGCTATCCGCGCTCCGCTGGCGGCCGCCAGCGGGCGGACGCCGCCGAGCTGCCGGACGCGCGAATTCATGGACGGAGACCGTCCACTCCGGACGCGCACGGCGCTGAGGGGGCAAGGCCTTCCCCTTCTGCCATGCGCGCGCTGCTCCGCCTCGCCCTCGTCGCCGCCCTCGCGGCGCCCCTCGCCCACGCCCAGACCGAGCTCCTCTGGCGAACGTACGTCGACGCCACCACGCTCGAAACCGCGCCCGACGGCACCGTCACCGTCGGCGGCGGCGGCGGCATCACCCGGCTGGCGGCGGACGGCTCGGTGCTCTGGACGACCCCACGGCCCGGCGGCGACCCGCCCGTCGATATCGCACTCGGGCCCGACGACGAGGTCTACGCCCTCGCGCAGATCTCCAATCCGTCGCCGACGCGCTACGACCTCCTCGTTTACCGCATCGACGCCGACGGCACGCTCGCGTGGAGCCACTCGTATGACGGCCCGACGTCCGGCGGGAGCCCCATCGACGAGTGGGACCAGCCGACGGCCATCGTCGTCACGAGCACAGGGACCGTCGTGACCGTCGCCGTGAGTGGCCTCGACGCGCACCCCCTCCAGACCGTCTGGACCCAGGGCATCGGCGCGGACGGCACGGTCCTCTGGTCGCGGTCCTTCACGCGGACGGGCGGCGAGCTGCAGTCGCTCAGGGCCACCCGTGCCGCCGCCGATTGCGATGGCAACGTGTTCATCGTCGGGCACTACGACACGATCGACAACGGCAACAACGTCCCGAACGACCCCGGCTACCTGCTCTCCTACGACAGCGAGGGCACGGAACGCTTCCTGACGCGCCTGTTCGGGCGACAGGTCGCCGAGGCGGGCGAGGCGTCCAACGTCTGGCTGAACGAGGTGGCGACCGACTGTGCGACGGGCGCCGTCTACGTGGCCGGGCAGGACGACTACAACGTGGCCACCGACGCCGGGGGGCGCGACATCCGAAAAGACGCCTTCGTCGCGCGCTACGACGGCGCCGGGCAGGCGTGGCAGGCGTTCCCGTTCGGCGGGTACAGCGGCACGGGGAACAGCCTCAGCTCCGGCGTGCAGAACCTCGCCGTCAGCGAATCGGGCGCCCTCTACGCCAGCGCCGAGGCCGCCACGTCGCTGGACAACCCCGACCGGGTCGAGGTGGTCCGCCTCACCAGCGACGGCGCGACGGCGTGGCTCCGGACCCTGACGGGCACGAACATCCGCATCAAGCGGCCGACCGTGGCCGGCGACGACGGCGTGACCGTCGCCACGACCACGACGACCCCGAGCACGACGCACTACGACCACCTCGACCCGTTCGGCGTGCCGGACTGGACCTTCGACCGGGTGAACGAAAGCGAGGGAGGGGCGGTCAACCAGGCCGAGTCGATGGCGCCCCACCCCGACGGCGGCGCTGTGTGGCTCGAAATCGTCTCAGGCGGCGGTCCAACGCACGCCGTCCGCGCCGGGGAGCGCATCCCGATGGCACGCGTCCAGCTCATCCATGCCGCCGCCCCGCTCTCCGTCTTCGGCCCCATCGAGGTCTACGTCGACCAGCCGACCGACTCGACGACGCCCGACGCCACCCTCAGCTTCCGGGGCGGCTCCCCGGTCTTCACCGTCTTCGCCGACTCTGCGGTCCACGTCCGCCTCCGCTTCGTGACGCCGCCGCCCGCCGGGATTCCTGGCGAGGTCACGCTCACGGCCGGCCCGTTCGCCGAGGGCCGCCACGTCGTCTCGGCCATGGGGCTGCTCCCGGCGATGGCCCCGTTCTTCGCCTCGAACCCCGATGGGATCGACCTGCTCCTTCGGCTCGCCCAGGCGTACCTCGACGTCGGCTTCTCGCGGAGCCATACCGGCGTGCCGGTCGTCGTGACGAACGCCGTCACCGACGCGCCGGCCGTCGACGTCGTCGTGTCCGAGACCGGCGAGGTCCTCGCCAACGACCTCCCGTATGGCGAGTCTGTGGCCTCGGCGTCGCTGGCGGCCGGTACGTACCGGATCGAAGTGCGCCGCGCGAGCGACCAGTCGGTCCTCGAGGCCGCCGTGTTCCAGATCGACGGGACCGAGGAGAGCGTCGCGTTGACCGTCAGCGGCTTCCTCGACTCGGCGGCGAACCAGAACGGCCCCGGGCTCACCATCGCCGCGACCGACGAGACCGGCACGACCGACACCGGCGTCGTCGTGACGGCGATGGACGACGCGCCGGCCTCCGCGCTCGCCCTCGCCGGCCCGAACCCGACGCGCTCGGGCGAGGCCATCCGCTTCACGATGCCCGCAGGCCGAGTCCGGCTGGCGGTCGTCGACCTGCTCGGGCGCGAGGTGGCCGTGCTGGCCGAGGGCGAGCGGGCGGCCGGGGCCTACGCCGCAGCGATGCCCGCGCTGGCACCCGGCCTCTACGTGCTCCGCCTGGAGGCGGCCGGAGGGACCGCCAGCCGCCGCGTCGCCGTCATCCGCTGACCGCGCCCGCCCGCCTCGGCGGCTCCATCGAGAGCCCAACCGAGGCGGGCGATGCCACCGGAGTCCAGACCGAACCCGAGGCGGAACCGGACCCGAACCGGCTCTCCCTCGCGGGTGTCCGCGTCGGTACGGAGCCCCGGACGGTCTGGCCCGGAGCGTCCGACGGCCAGACCCAGGTCGTCCCTTTCGGCGACAGACCGCCGCCACCAGGCAGCGGAGCGTTCCGCTGGCGGCGCGCGTCGCCAGCGGCCGGCGTGTAGCTTCGCGCCATGCGCGTTCTCGCCGCTCTCGCCCTCCTCCTCGCCCTTCCCGCGGCCGCCCAGACCGGTGAGGACGACGTGATCGCCTTCGCTTCGGCCGACAGCCTCCTGGCCGTCGCCCTCGGCGACTGGCGGGACGTGAAGACGCCCGTCGCGGAGTACGACACGCTCCTCAACGTGCTGCTCCCGACGATGGAAGGCGCGCTCCTCGGTCACGAGCCGCGGACGGGCGACAAGGGCGGGCTCCGTCCCCTCGGAGCGGCGCTGCCGGCAGACGGCGCGCCTCTGCTCTTCGTTACGCCGGTCGGCCCCCGCCCGGACCTCGAGCTCGGCGACGAGGTCAGCCGCCTGGGCTTCGGCGGGCGCTGCGTCGCCGACGAGTACGCCGCACGCGGCGTCGCCGTCGCCTTCGACGGGCGCGGCACGTTCACCGACGACCTGTTCGGGCCGGCCCTGGTGGTGATCCTCGGCGACGCCCTCGGCCGGGGCGCCTACTACATCACCCCGATCGAGGGAGAGGGGTACGACGACGAGGTCGCGCTGGGCGTCCCGTTCTGGGCCTTCAGCAGCTCGCTCTTCACGACGCCGGACCCGTCGCTCTGGGCCGGGCTCAAGGGAGGTCGGTGGCCGGCGCTCCCCTCTGACATCGTCGAGGGGCGACTGGCGACGCTCGACGACGTCGCGGCTGGACGGGCGGCGTTCACGCTCGGAACGACGGGGCCCAGCGCGGCGGCCCCATCCGTCGTGACGCTCCCGCAGTACGCCCTCCTCCTCGACGACGGCGTCCCGGTGCCCGGCGTGGTGTTCCAGGCCGAGGAGGCCTTTGCCATCCGCAGCGCGGCCTTCCAGCCGGCCGAGGCCGGCCGCCAGCCCCAGATCGTCCTGCTCGATACGCTCGTCCTCCTCGGCGACCTCCCGCCCGCACCCGGGAAGTGAGGCAGGCGCGCTCCGCCCGTGGGCCGGAATCCAGGGCGCGCCATCGGGGTAGGTTTTCTCTCCTCAGCCCTCTCCTCCCCTGCCCGAGCGTTCCGACAGCGCCGCCCTGGCGGCCATCTTCGAGGCGACCGTCGACGCCGTCATCACCATCGACGCCGAGGGGCGCATCGAGCGCTTCAACCCGGCCGCCGAGCGGACGTTCGGCTACGCCGCCGACGAGGTCGTCGGCCGGCGGATCGACGTGCTCATGCCGGAGCCGTACCGGAGCGAGCACGAGGGCTACATCCGGGCCTACCACGAGACCGGGCGTCGGCGCATCATCGGCATCGGCCGCGAGGTCGTCGGCCGGCGCAAGACCGGCGAGACGTTCCCGATGGACCTCTCCGTCAACGACGTCCGGCTGCCGGACGGGAGCCAGATCTTCGTCGGGCTCGTCCGCGACATCTCCGAGCGGCGGGAGTTGGAGCGGGCCGTGCTGCGGGCGGCCGAGGACGAGCGGCGGCGGATCGGGCAGGACCTCCACGACGGCCTCGGGCAGATGCTGACGGGCACGGGCCTGCGCGCGCGCCGCCTCGCCAAGCGGCTGGCGGCGGCCGAGAGCCCGGACGCCCCCCTCGCCGACGAGCTGGTGACGCTGATCGACGAGGCCGACGCAACGACCCGCGCCATCGCCCGGGGCCTGGTGCCTGTCGACATCGAGACCGGCGGGCTGGCCGACGCCCTCGACCGGCTGGCCGACCGCTCGGTCCGCCTCCTGGGCGCCGAGGTCCGCGTCGAGCGCGTCGGCGACGACCCGGCGCTGGCGCCATCTGCGGCGACGCACCTGTTCCGGATCGCGCAGGAGGCCGTCTCGAACGCGGTCCGCCACGGCCGCGCGGCGCGCGTCCTGATCACGCTGGCCGGCGGCGACCGCCAGTCGCGGCTCCGCATCGCGGACGACGGCGTCGGCTTCCCCGCCCGCCCGGCCGCCGCCGACCTCCCGGCCCCGGTCCGCCCGAACGACGACCGGGGCATGGGCGTCCGCATCATGCACTACCGGGCCCGCGTGGCCGGCGGCGAGCTCGACATCCGCCCCGGCCCCGACGGCGGCACCGTCGTCACCTGCACGATCCACCACGACCTGAGCGTCTCATGAGCCTCTCCACCCGCATCCTCCTCGTCGACGACCACCCGCTGCTGCGGACCGGGCTGGCCCTCACGCTCGACGACGAGCCCGACTTCGAGGTCGTCGGGCAGGCCGCCGACGCCGAGGAAGCGCTCGACGTGGTCGACCGGCTCGACCCGGACCTCGTGGTCGTCGATCTCTCGCTGCCCGGGATGGGCGGGCTGGAGCTCGTGAAGCACCTCCAGACGATCCGGCCCCAGACGCGAACGCTCGTCGTCTCGCGCCACGATGAGAGCCTCTACGCCGAGCGGGCCGTCCGCGCCGGCGCGCGGGGCTACGTCTCGAAGCTGGAGGCCGGCGAGAAGATCGTCGACGCCGTCCGGACCGTCCTCCGCGGAGGGATCTACCTGTCGGAGGACGTCAAGGACAAGATGCTCTTTGGCGCCGCCTCGGGGCGCGATCCGATGGCGTCGCCGCTGGAGGTCCTCAGCGACCGCGAGCTGGAGGTGTTCGAGATGACCGGGCGCGGCGTCGAGACGAAGGAGGTCGCCGAGCGGCTTCACCTGTCGGTCAAGACGGTCGAGAGCTACCGCGCCCGGATCAAGACCAAGCTGGGGCTGACCAACTCGACCGAGCTCATCGCCCACGCCGTCCGCTGGGTGGAGGACAACCGGGCCGACTGACGTCGCTCGGCGACCGAACCGGGGCGCCACGAAGCCCCTGCACGAGGCCCGTGTGTGAGGGATGTAGGGGCTGCCCTCACACGAGGGTGCACCGTCTCCGCTCAGGGCGGCAACGGGCGGCGGGGTAGGCTTCGGTCTCTCTCGCGCTCCCGTCGTGACCGTCACCCTCGCCCTCGACCTGCCGCCCGACGTCGCCCCGTCGGACGCTGTCGAGCTCCTCAGCAGGACGTCGCTCGTCGTCTCCCGCGCGGAGGCCCGGCCGGGCTCGCTCGTGGCGCTCGTCGCGGCCGAGTCCCCGGAGGCGCTCGCCGCCGCCGCCGCCGACCTCACGGCCGCGCTCACCGCCAGCCGCGACGAGGTCCGCCGCACCCTCGCGGCCTAGGGATGACGGCTGCGGCCCTCATCGTCGGAGATGGCCCGCTCGGGCAAGCCGTCGCCGCACGACTGGCGACCCTGGAGCGCGTGGCCCTTGGCACGGCGGACCCCACGCGCTCCGGGGCGTCTCTCGCCGAGTTGGACCGAGTCCGCACGCTCTACGGGCACACCGAGCCCCCCGGGCTGGCGATAGCCCGCGACACGGCCGCCCTCGTCCGGTCGGCACGGCAGCTGCTGCC
Organism: uncultured Rhodothermales bacterium; assembly: GCA_964414235.1. Taxonomy (GTDB): domain Bacteria; phylum Bacteroidota; class Rhodothermia; order Rhodothermales; family Rubricoccaceae; genus Rubrivirga. The sequence goes on from CAYPVZ010000029.1 coordinate 8,435, forward strand.
AGAGGGATACAGCCTCGTCCTCGTCGAGCCGGCGGCAGACCTCGATCTTGACGAGGTCGTCGACGCGACAGCGCCTGGAACGACAGTCGTGGTGGTGTCGCGCAGGACAGGCCCGCCGACCTTTGGGCCCACCCAGCGGGCCCTGTCCGCCGGGCGAACGCTGTGGCAGGTCCAGGTCGAGCGTGTCGAAACGTGGAGCGGACGGCGGACGGCGGCCGAGGCCTCCGCCGCGAACGTCGTTCGGGACCTTCTCGCACGACGCTCCGCGTGACAGGATCACGGGCGACGCGACGCGTCCGTAGGGGCCCCCCCCACGGGTAGGCGGCGGCTCCCCGCACGGTCACGCGCCGAGAGGCCCGGCAGAGAGGGCGCTCGGTGGCGCTTAAAGTTGAGCCACTCGCTGCTCTGAGCCGCCGACATGCGGCAGCCGTCGCCATGGCCCCCTTCGCTCCCGTCGTCTGCGCCCTCGACCTGGCCCCCGAATCGGAGCCCGCCCTCGTCGCTGCCGCCGAACTGGCGGTCCGCTCGGGGATGCCGCTCCACCTCGTGTCGGTCCAAGCGCCCGGTGCGCCCGACGGCCGGAGGGCCCTCCAGGCGGCGGTCGACCGCGCCCTCGGGCTCGGGGCGTGCGACGGACTGGCGGCCCACGTCGACGTCGCCCGGGGGGACGACGCGGCCGCCGCCATCCTCGCCTACGCGGCCCGAGTCGAAGCCGGCTCGCTGGTGCTCGGCACGCACGGCCGGCGGGGGCTGCAGCGGTTCCGGCTCGGCAGCGTAGCCGAGGAGGTCGTCCGTGGGTCGGGCGTCCCGGTCCTCGTCGTTCCCAACGCGAGCGTCCGGATGCCCGGCCCCGGCCGACCCGTTCTGGTGCCGATCGACCTGTCGGAAACCGGCGCGCTTCACCTCGCCGGCCCGTTTGCGCGGCTCTTCGGCGCGGAGGTCCACGTCCTCGCGGTGCTCGATGTGGTGAGTGAGGGCATCTACGCCCGGGCTGGAGGCCCCGACCGTCCCGACGGGCACGTCTCGACGGCCGAGATGGAGGCCCACCTCGCCAGCCTCGACCTCGACGCGGATGAGATCCACGTGGCCATAGGCGCCCCCGCCGACCAAATCGTTCGGTTCGCCGAAACGATGCGCGCGGGCACCGTGGTGATGGAGACGCACGGCCACCGTGGGCTGGCGCGCGCCCTTCTGGGCAGCGTGACCGAGGCCGCACTCCGGCGCCTCGCCTGCCCCGTCCTCACTCTCCACGCGCCGTCCGAGCCATGACGACTGCTCCCATCCTGGCCTCTCTCGATGACGCCCGCCACGCACCGAGCGTGCTCAACACGCAGCCCTGGCACTTCCGCCTCGATGGCGACGCCGTCCTCGTCTTCGCCGACCGAAGCCGCCAGCTCCCGGCGCTCGACCCCGATGGCCGTGAGCTCACGATCAGTTGCGGCGCGGCCCTGGCGCTGCTCCGGGTGGCGGCGCGGCACCGCGGCCTCCGCCCCACCCTCGCCCTCGTGCCAGACGAGGACGCACCCGACCTCCTCGCCCGCGTCACGTTCGAGCCCATGGTGGCCCCGGCCGATGACCGGCTCTACCGTGCGATCCAACTCCGCCACACGCACCGCCAGGCGCTCATCGACGAGGCACTGCCGCCGGGGCTCGCCCGCGAGCTGGCGGCTTCGGTCGAGGCCGACGGCGCCGGGCTCCGTCTCCTCACCACGCGGGACGACAAAGCTGCGGTCGCCGCCGTCACGGCAGAAGCCGTCGAGGCGCAGGCGCAGAACCCGGACGTCCTCGCCGACATCCGCGCCTGGCTCCGGCCCGACGAGGACCCGCGCCCCGACGGCATCCGCGACCAGGCCCAGGGCCTGTGGGACCGCCGGGCCGACACCCGGACGCCATCCGCGGCTGTCGCGCGCTACAAGGCGGGCTTGCTGCGCGAGGCCCCCGCCGTCGGGATCCTCGGCACCGATGGCGACGCGCCTCGCGACTGGCTGGCAGCCGGGCTCGGGCTCGGCACGATGCTCCTCGTCGCGGCCGACCGCGGCCTCGTCGCGTCGTATGCCAACGAGGCCATCGAGATGGGCGGACCCTACCGACGACGGCTGGCGGCTGTCGCAGGAGGAACGATGCCTCAGATCGTCGTCCGCCTCGGGCGCCCCATTACGACCGGCGGCACGCCACGACGCCCCCTCCGTGACGTCACCGAGGGAACGGAGACAGTCCGGTAGCACTCGGCCCGGAGTTCTAACCGCCCCGAATCGTCTGGCTCCGGTTTCGCACCGGCGCCAGACGATTCCGAGTGGGAGGACGCTCGGGCATATCCGCGGCGCAACGCCACGCTGGGGCTCACCGCCAGTGGGCCGGGGGCTCCTCTTGGGCTCCGGGCGGGGCGGCCGTAGGCCGGCCGCCGGATGCGTAGGGGACGCCCCCACACGGCCGGACGGGACGGCCCGGCCGGGCGGGTCGTGCGGCGCCGTCTCCGCCGCAGGCCGGCGGTGGGTCTCTTGGGCCCGTTCGTTCCACACCCCCGCATGGCCGACCTCGCTCCTGCCCTCGCCTCGGCGCCCGCCTCCACCGAGGGGCGCTCGCGCTTCGAGGTGTTCACCTACGACGACCAGATCGTCCGCTGGTTCGTCATCGCGACCTCCATCTGGGGGTTCGTCGGGATGCTCGTGGGCGCGCTGCTTGCGCTCCAGCTCCCCTTCCCCGAGGCCAACCTCGGCGAGTATCTCTCGTTCGGGCGGCTCCGGCCGCTCCACACCAACGCGGTGATCTTCGCCTTCGCGGGCAACTCGATCTTCGCCGCGATCTACTACTCGACACAGCGGCTCTGCAAGGCCCGGATGTTCTCGGACCTCATGAGCCGGGTCCACTTCTGGGGCTGGCAGGCCATCATCGTGAGCGCCGCCATCACGCTCCCGCTCGGCATCACGACGTCGAAGGAGTACGCCGAGCTCGAGTGGCCCATCGACGTCGCCATCGCGGTGGTGTGGGTCGTCTTCGCGGTCAACTTCTTCGGCACGCTGGCGCGGCGCCGTGAGAAGCACATGTACGTCGCGCTGTGGTTCTACATCGCGACCATCGTGACGGTCGCGGTGCTCCACATCGGCAACAGCCTCGCGCTGCCGGTCTCGCTCTTCAAGAGCTACCCGATCTACAAGGGCGTCCAGGACGCGCTCGTGCAGTGGTGGTACGGCCACAACGCCGTCGCCTTCTTCCTGACGACGCCGTTCCTCGGGCTGATGTACTACTTCCTCCCGAAGGCGGCCGAGCGGCCGGTGTTCTCGTACCGGCTCTCGATCGTCCACTTCTGGAGCCTGGTGTTCATCTACATCTGGGCCGGGCCGCACCACCTCCAGTACACGGCCGTGCCGGAATGGGCGGCGACGCTGGGCATGGTGTTCTCGGTCATGCTCTGGATGCCCTCGTGGGGTGGCATGATCAACGGCCTGTTCACGCTGCGCGGCGCCTGGCACAAGCTCCGCGAGAGCGTCGTGCTCAAGATGTTCGTGGTCGGCATCACGTTCTACGGGATGGCCACCTTCGAGGGCCCCACGCTGAGCGTCAAGACGGTCAACGCGCTGAGCCACTACACGGACTGGAACATCGCGCACGTCCACTCGGGCGCGCTGGGCTGGAACGGCTTCATGACCTTCGGGATGATCTACTGGCTCATCCCCAAGCTGTGGCGGCGCCCGCTGTGGAGCCCGCGGCTGGCCAACTGGCACTTCTGGATCGGGACCATCGGCATCCTGCTCTACATCCTGGCCATGTACACGTCGGGCATCACGCAGGGCCTCATGTGGCGGGCCTACGACGCCGCCGGCCGCCTGCTCTACCCCGACTTCGTCGAGACCGTCATCCAGATCCGCCCGATGTACTGGGTCCGCCTGATCGGCGGGACGATGTACCTCGTCGGCGTGGTGTTCCTGATGGTCAACCTGTGGATGACGATCCGGCGGGCGCCGAAGGAGCTGCCCGACCCGGCCGTCGCCATCCCCCGCCAGCCGCTGGCGGCCGTCCCCGCTACCGCCTAGCCCGCCCCCCCGATGCCCCGATTCCTCGAAGCCAACGGCGCCCACCGGCGCCTGGAGGGCTGGCCCCTCGTCTTCACCATCCTCACCACGCTGGCCATCCTCGTCGGCACCGTCGTCGAGTTCGCCCCGATCTTCCTCGTGGGCGGCGCCGTCGAGCCGCTGGCGACGCTCGAACCGTACACGCCGCTCGAACTCGCCGGCCGCGACCTCTACATCCGCGAGGGCTGCAACAACTGCCACAGCCAGAGGGTGCGGCCGTTCCAGGACGAGGCGCTCCGCTACGGCCCGTACTCGATTCCCGAGGAGGGCGCCTACGAGACGCCGCACCTCTGGGGCTCGAAGCGGACCGGCCCCGACCTCGCCCGCCTCGGCGGCAAATACCCGCACCTGTGGCACGTCCGCCACATGGAGGACCCGAGGAGCACGAGCCCGCGCTCCATCATGCCGCCATACCCGCACCTCCTCTCGAACGTCCTCGTGCTCGACGCGCTGCCGGCCAAGATGCGCGGGCTCCGCCGCCTCGGCATCCCCTACACCGACGCCGACATCGCAGGCGCGCTCCCCACGGCGCGCGCTCAGGCCGACGCCATCGCGACCGACGTCACCAGCCAGGGCGGCCCCGACCGACTGGCGGACCGCGAGATCGTCGCGCTCGTGGCCTACCTCCAGCGCCTCGGCGTGGACCGGGCGCGTGCCATCGAGGCCCAGCAGGCCGAGCACCTAGACCGTCCGCAGACGCTTGGCGGGGACACGTCAGTCGTCGCCGTGCGGACCACTCCCCAGCCCCACTAACGCCATGTGGAAAGACGCCGTCCGCGCCCTCCAGACGGGCGCCGCTGCCGAGGTCGCCGTGGTGGCCTTCGTCGTGGCCTTCGTGCTCGTCGTGGTGTACGCCCTCACCCTCTCCAAGTCCAGCCGTGAGCGGCTCAAGAACCAGCCGCTCAACGACGCCCCCGAGTTCTTCCACGAGGCCCCCGATGCCTGACCGCCCCGACGCCCTCCCCGAGGACGCCCTCGGCGACAACGCCCCTGCCGAGACCATCCCCGACCCTGAGTCGCCGCTCCGCACGCCCGGCGAGCCGACGTTGCCCGAGGCCGCCGTCGGCGAGGGCACCGTGGACCGGGTGATCCAGGGGCATACCTACGACGGCATCCGCGAGTACGACAACCCGATGCCGGGCTGGTGGATCGCCCTGTTCTGGGCGACGGTCCTGTTCGCGCCGCTCTACATGCTCGGCGTCCACGTCTTCGGCTACATCGACAGCTACACCGACGACTTCGCGGAGGCCGGGCAGAAGCTGGAGGAGATCCGGCTGGCGTACGCCTCGACCGGTCCCTCCTTCAAGACCGACGAGGGCGCGCTCCGCGCCTACGCGCAGGACCCGGCCATGGCCGAGGCCGGCGCGGCCAACTTCGCCGCCATCTGCGCCGCCTGCCACGGCCAGCTCGGCGAGGGCGTCATCGGGCCCAACCTGACCGACGCGTACTGGATCCACGGCGGCGACCCGACCGAGGTCTGGGCGTCCATCGAGGGCGGCTTCCCGGAGAAGGGCATGCCCCCGATGCGCGACCAGCTCGGTGAGGAGGAACGGGCACAGGTCCTGGCCTACGTCTTCTCGCTCCAGGGCACGAACCCGCCCAACGCGAAGGCCCCTCAGGGCGAGCCCGCGTTCTAGACCGCCGCTCCCGCCCCGCTGGCGACGACCGCCAGCGGGGCATCGTGTCTCTACCGTGTGAGACGCCGTGGACGGATGCGGCCCCCGGGTAGGGGCTGCCCTCACACGGCCGCGCGGGATCGGCCCGCCGGCTTCCGGGTGGGGCGCCGCCGCCCGCCGGACGCGGCTGTCGGGAGCTTGCGTCGATTGCCTCTGACTCTGTGACTTCGTTCGTCCCCGCCTCCGACGTCGGCATCCTCGACTCGCCCGAGGAGGTCCTCTCCACGCTCCGCAACGACGGCTCGCGCCGCTGGCTCTACCCGACGCCCGAGAAAGGTCGGTTCTGGCGCCGCCGGCTCGCCGTCGGGTGGGCGCTCATCGCGTTCTTCGTGGCGCTGCCCATCGTCCGCATGGGCGGACGGCCGGCGGTGCTGCTCGACGTGGCGGCGCGCGAGTTCACCGTCTTCGGATTCACGTTCTACCCGACCGACACCTTCCTCCTGCTCCTCGTCAGCATCGCGACACTCGTGAGTGTCGCACTGCTGACGGCGCTTCTGGGGCGCGTGTGGTGCGGCTGGGGCTGCCCGCAGACGGTCTACCTGGAGTTCCTCTACCGCCCCGTCGAGCGGTTCTTCGAGGGCGCCGAGCACGTCCGCGCGCGGCGCGACGCCGGGGCCTGGACGCTCGACAAGGCGTGGCGGAAGGCGGCCAAGTGGGCCGTCTACGTCATCGTCTCGGCGCTGCTGGCGCATACGTTCACGGCCTACTTCGTCGGCTGGGAGCGGCTCATCCACTGGATGACCGGGCCGCCGACCGAGCACTGGGGCTACTTCGTGCTCGCCGCGCTCACGACCGGGCTCGTCCTGTTCGACTTCGGCATCTTTCGCGAGCAGATGTGCACGATCACGTGCCCCTACGCCCGCTTCCAGTCGGTCCTTCTCGACGAGGACTCGATGATCGTGAGCTACGACCCGACGCGGGGCGAGCCACGTGCCAAGCGGGGCAAGAAGAAGATCGCCGAGGAGCAGGCCGGCCTCCGCCCGCCCCTGGGCGACTGCATCGACTGCCGCGCGTGCGTCCGCACGTGCCCGACCGGGATCGACATCCGGGAGGGCCTCCAGATGGAGTGCATCGCGTGCACCCAGTGCATCGACGCGTGCGACTCGATCATGGACAACCTGGACCTGCCGCGCGGGCTCATCCGCTACACCTCGGAGCGCGCGCTGGAGGGCCAGACGACGCGCGTCGTGCGCGCGCGGACGGTCGGCTACGGCGTGCTGCTGGTCGCCGTCGCCGCCATCTTCACGGTCGCCCTCACGACCCGCCAGCCGTACGACGCCGAGGTGATTCGGGCCGTCGGCGAGCCGTTCGTGGAGCTGCCCGACGGGGCCATCGCGAACCACGTGCGGCTGCGCGTGCGGAACCAGACCGCGTCGGCGGGGGCGTTCCGCGTGGCGCTGGCGGCGCCCGCGGGCGGCGAAGTCCGCGTGGGCGCGGCGCAGCCGGTGGCCGTCGGCTCGCGCGAGATGGTCCGCGTCGAAGGCTTCGTCGTCGTGCCCCGTGCGGCGTTCGGCGGGGCGGCCGAGGTGCCGGCCACCGTCCGCCTCACGTTCGAGAACGGAACCATCGAAGAGGTCCCGTTCACCCTCCTCGGGCCGAGCCGCTAGCACCCAGCCCTTCGTCTTCCCCCCACCCCGATGTATCCCCCCATCTTCCCCCACCACGCCCCC
>CAYPVZ010000030.1:0-15754 GCA_964414235.1 uncultured Rhodothermales bacterium
GAACCCGGAGCCTAGGCCCGACGGTCTCTCTCCCTCGGGGGGACTCGGGGGCGCTGGCGGCTCGCGCGGAGCGGCCGCCAGCGCCGGGATCAGGCGGCCACGCGGTAGTCCTCCATCCGGCCCCGGAGCGTCCGGAGCGTCTTGGAGAGGATCTGGGAGATGCGCGCCTCGGTGAGCTGGAACTGCTCGGCGATCTCGCGGAGCGTGAGGTTCTCGTAGAAGTAGAGCTGGACGATCCGCTGCTCGCGTTCGGAGAGCCGCGTCAGGAGCGCCTCCACGAAGCTGTAAAGCGACTGGCGCTCGGCGTCGGCGTCGGCGGCCTCCACGCCGGGCGCCGGGAGCACGTCGATGGGGGAGGGGCCGTCCTCGCCGTTGCCCTCGTAGAGCGAGAGCGCGAACCGCTGCTGGGCGTCGTTGCGGAGCCGGTCGTAGGCGCGGACCGAGACGCCGAGGCGGTCGGCGACCTGGGCGGCGCGCGGCTCGGCGCCGAGCTCCTGCTGGAGCACCTGCGCCGTCTGCGCGGCTTCGGCGACGCGGCGGCGGCGGTCGCGGCTCAGGCAGTCGATGGTGCGGAGGAAGTCGACGAGCGCGCCGCGGATGCGGCCGAAGGCGAACGAGGCGAACGGCGTGCCCCGCGACGGGTCATAGCTCTGGAGCGCCTGCAGCATCCCGAGCATGCCCGCATTCTCCAGGTCGCGGTACGACGCCAGCGGGTGATCCGGCAGCGTGATCCGGCGAGCGAGCGAGCGGACGAGCGGGAGGGCCGCCACGGCCACGGCCCGGGCGAAGTCGTCGGTGCGCGGGCCATCGGCGTCGCGCTCGGCGGCGTAGCGTTCGACGGCGTCCTGGAGCGAAGAGGTCATGGTGGGCGGTCGGCCAGAAGCCGGGCGACGTCAGGCGGTCGTGCGGAGCGGCCCGGACCCCACTCGCCCGGCGACGCCGGGGACGGAGGCGGGGCGGGGGGGACGGAGGCGCACGATAAGGGATGGCGGAGGTTATCGACGCTCTCCGCAAGGGCGGTGCCACGATGTCGCCCACCTACCCCGCCAGCTCGGCAGGCCGCCTCCTGTTCCCCCTCATTCTGCCCTCTTGGAACGCCCCGGCTCCCCGGAAGTCCGCCTGAACGGCGCGGACAGCTCTTCCGGGCGGGTATCGACTGGCTTGGCGAACGCCCTAAACATTTGGGGACCGCGGTACGGAATCGTAACGGACCCGGTAGAATTCGGTGCGCCGAGGCCCTGTTTTTTTCTCGGCCGCGGGCGGGCGGTGGGCGCCGCCAGCCCGTCGAGGCCCGGTCGGATGACGCGACGCGGCCCCGCCGGCTGGAGCCAGCGGGGCCGCGCGAGCCTGGGAGCTACGAGGCGAGGCCTAGTAGGTCAGGCGGATGCCGACGTTGAAGCGGCGCGGGAGGCCGAAGAAGACCTCGGCGTCGTCGGCGTCGTGGTCGCCGTCGAACCCGTTGAACGACGAGTTGTCCGTCGCGTCGAGGATGTACGTCGCGTCCAGCGCGTTGAACACGTTGGCCGTGATGGCGAGGCCGAACGGGAGCGTCGAGAGCGGGAGCTCGTAGCTCGCGTTGAGGTCGAGCACTGTGTAGCCCGGCACGCGCCAGCTCTGCGTCGGGTCGCCCTCCGCGTCGACGTCGGCCCCATCGGTCCGCGTCAGCGGGTCGAAGCCAGCGTAGTAGCGGCTATAGGTCCGGCCGAGGACCTGGAGGTCGAGGCCCTCCACGGGGAAGAACGACAGGCCGTAGGCGAGCTGCGTCTGCGGCTGGTCCCCGACCTTGAGGCCAGCGATGTAATAGGTCTCCGTGACCGGGTCCGCCGAGCGGTCGTCGAGGCGGAAGGTGCCCGTGACGTTGTTCGAGTAGGACCAGTCGCCGACCGAGAGGCCGGCGTCGAGGCGGACGTACTGGATGGGCTGGAGAGCCACTTCGAGCTCGACGCCCTGGTTGACCTGCTCGACGCCACGCAGGAAGACCGTCGCATCGATGTCGTCGTTCGTGCTCGGGTCCCGGAAGGTGACGCCGCGGCTGACCGTCCGGTTGTCCCAGTTGGTCCGGTACGCGGAGAGCTTGACGGCGCCGATGCGCGTGCGGTAGTTGACGCCGGCCTCGAACGAGAGGATGTCCTCGTTCTGGACGTCGTCGTTCACCACGCCCGCGGCGTCGTTGATGACGCCGTCGAAGATCGGCACCTTCGAGATGTAGCCGACGTTGGCGAAGACGCCGAGCGCCTCGGAGGCGCGGAAGAGGCCGCCCGTCTTGACCGTGAAGCCCGGGATCGTGCCGCTCTCGAGCTGGAGCGTCTGCTCCGAGTTGTTCGGGTCGCGTGTGAAGAAGTCCTCGTAGTTGTACGAGATGGCCGTCACGCCGCCCATGGCGAATGCCGTGAACTGGTCGCGGTCGAGCTCCGCCTGGAGGTAGCCGCCGCCCCAGTTGACGGTGTTGTTGTTGGAATAGTCGACCTTGTCGCCGAGGCCGGTCTGGCGCGCGGCCGTCGCAAACTCGTCGGACGAGTCGAGGTAGTACGCGCCGCCGAGGAGGTCACGGACCTCACGGTAGTGGTCGATGGAAGCCGTCCGGACGTCGATGCCGCCCTCGACGGTCACGCCGGAGCCCGTGTCGAAGGTCAGCTTCGAGATGTTGCCGACCGTCCACTGCTCGTTGACCGAGTTGCGGAGGATGCCACGCGAACCGGTCGCATTGGCCGCGTTCCGTGCGATGGTGGCGTCCCAGTCCGCGATGCGGGAGGGGCCATCATAGTTCCAGACGAGGCTGCCGAGCGTACCTGAGCCGCCGCCGACGCCGCCGGAGTAGTAGGCGACGGTCGAGAACAGAAGCCGGTCCGTCAACTGGCTGTACCAGTTGAGGTTGACCTGCGGCTTGTGGTAGTAGTTCTCGCGCTCGGCGAGGAAGGCCGCGTTGTACCGGTCGTGCGTGCCGCCCCAGAAGTACTGCTCGCCCGTGTAGCTCTCCGAGATCGTGTTCCAGTTCTCGTTGTAAAGCTGGCCGGCGTCGATCCCGAACGGCAGGTCGGCGGTCTCCGAATAGCGACCCTCCGCCGCCTCCGGGAATTTGTCGAGGGCGTCCGGGTCATAGCCCTCCAGATCCCGTGCGAAGTCGGCGTTGTAGGCGCCGATGTTCTGTTTGTAGCTGTTCTGGCCGTGCCGCTGCGGGGCGCCGACGGCATAGAGCGAGAGCGTGTTGCGCGCGTTGAGGTTGAGCGTGGCCGCGCCGTAGTAGGCCCAGGCGTCCGTCCACGTCGCGTCGACGACGCCCTGGCCGGTCTTGCGGACGCCGAGCAGCGTCAGCGCGAACCGGTCGTTGAGCAGGCCCGTCGAGGCCATCGCCGTCGTCTTGAGGAACTCGCCGGAGCCGACCTCCTGCTGCACCATCACGCCCGCCGCGTTCTCGGCCGGGTCGGTCAGGATGTTGAGCGTGCCACCCACCGACGGGACCGCCAGGTTGACGGCCGAGAGGCCGCGCTGGAGCTGGATCGAGGTCGTCACGTCGCCGACGCCGTCCCAGTTCGACCAGTAGACCCAGCCGTTCTCCATGTCGTTGACCGGCACGCCGTTGATCATGACGGCCGTGTTCCGCTGGTCGAAGCCGCGGACGTTGATCCGGGCGTCGCCCGCGCCGCCGCCCGACTCCGTGGCGTAGACCGACGGGGCCGTGTTGAGCACCAGCGGGACGTCGCGCGAGCCGAGCTGGGTGCGGATCTGCTCCTTCGGGATGTCCGTGTAGGCCACAGGCGTCCGGCGGTCGACGGCGCGCGAGGCGAAGACCTCGGCGGCGGCGAGCGCCTGGTTGATCTCGGCCAGGACGATGTCGACGGTCACCGTCTGTCCATCACGGACCGTTACGGCTCGCTCGAACGTCTCATAGCCAAGGAAGGTGGCGCGGAGCGTGTACTGGCCGCTCGGCACGTTGGCGATGGTGTACCGGCCGTCGACGCTGGAGGCCGCGCCGAAGGTGGTCCCGTCGAGCGTGACGTTGGCCGAGGGGAGGGCCAGGCCATCCGGCGCCGTGACGGTGCCGGTGATGGTGCCCTGCGCCATCGCCGCCGCGGGGGCGAGGACGACGAGGAGGGCGAAGAGGATCTTCTGCATTGGGAAGCGGAAGGGGGGGTGGGGTTGAGGACGGGGCGAACCTAGAGGTCCCGTGTAACCCCGCCGTAAAGGGACAAGGGATCCGTAGGGCTTAACCGGATTCTCAGACACAGCGGGCACGAATTCCGCAGACCGGTCCGTGCAGGGGAGGTACCCCTTCGGGCTCTGACGGGGCATGCGTTACCGGATGGTCACTTCACGGCCCCTTCCTTGCCGATGCGCGCGCCCTGAATACCTTCCGGTCGACTGTCGGGCTGGAGCCCGGCCCCCGACCTCCCACCTGGTTCTTCGCCTCATGTCGTTCCGACGGGCCGCACGCGCGGCGACCCTTCTGGCCCTCGGGGCGCTGGCGGCCTCCGCCAGCGCGCAGCCGTTCGAGCGCATCGCCACCGATGTCGGCGATACGGGCCTTTCACTGACCAACGTCGGCACGCTGGGGCGGCCCGGCGTCGGGAGCGACCCCGGCGGAATCCCCTCGTTCGAGTACCCGCTCGACTCGGGCATCGAGCACCTCTTCGAGGCCGGCCTCTGGGTCGGTGGCCGCCGCGCCGATGGCGTGATCACGGTCCGGACCGGCGCCGTCACGACCTCGGGCGGTTACTCGCCGGGCGCCTCGGGCTTCGAGTTTGCCCAGGAGGACGTGTTCACGCGGCGGTCGTCATTGCCGACGAGCCCGTTCTTCTCGCCCCAGGCGGTCAGCCAGCAGGACTTCCTGACGCTTTACTCCGACACGGCGGCCGTGCTGCCCGGCACGAACACGCCCTTGCCGGACGTCCAGAACCAACTCGGTCTTTCGATCGCGCAGCGATCCTACGCCTGGAGCTTTCCGTTCACCGAGTACTTCGTCATCGTCGAGTACGAGATCCGGAACATCTCGGATCAGCCGATCCAGGACGTCTGGGTCGGGCTCTGGGACGACCTCGTCGTCCGCAACGTGGTTACGACGACCGAGTCGGGCTCGGCCTTCTTCAACAAGGGCGCGCGCGGCGTTCTCGGATATCCGCTCTACGACGCCCCGTCGGGCGCGCTCCAAGACGCGGCGCCGGACAGCCAGTTCGTCAGCTACGCCTTCAACGCGGGTGGCACGGAGGAGAGCCTGAACACATACGGCGCCATCGCCTTCCTGGGCGCCGAGTGGGAGGACGCGGGCGCCTCGGGTCGTCCCGCCGCGACACGCTTCTTCCACCCGTTCGTGGCCGATGCGTATGCTGGCCTCGGGCTTCCGTCGCCTGTGTTCAACCCGCGCTTCTGGCTGTTCTCGAATGCGACGGCCGGTCTCGGGCGGCCCGAGGACGACGCCGAGCGCTACGTCCGGATGGGGCAGCCGTATCCGATTCCTTCCGACTACGCCAGCCAGCCGGAATACGAGACGGCCAAGGATGCCTTCCTCGGCAACGGAACGGGCAACGGCAGGATCCAGACCGACGGCCGGCTCGGCCAGGGCAACTGGCTCGGCCTCACGTCCGTCGGCCCGTTCGCCGAGCTGGCGCCGGGCAAGAGCGTGACGGTCACGTTTGCGCTCGTCGCGGCGCTCAAGCCGGAGGCATTCCAGACGGTCCCGGCCGGCCGCCAGACCGACACGCCCGACAGCCGGGCCCTCCTCCGCAACAACGTGTTCTGGGCACAGGAGACCTACGCTGGCGAGGACGCCAACTACAACGGCGTTCTCGATGCGGGCGAGGACCTCAACGGCAACGGCCGGCTCGACCGCTACCTCATCCCGACGCCCCCGTCCTCGCCCCTGCTCCGCGTGGAGCTGGAGGAGGGCAAAGCCGTGCTCTACTGGGACGACGCGGCCGAGAGCTCCGTCGACCCGGTGACCGGCCGGCGGGACTTCGAGGGCTACCGCATCTACCGCTCGGACCCGGGCGACGACCGCTCCGGCAACATCCTCGGCGAGGCCGGCCTCATCGCCCAGTATGACAGGGCGGACAACGACGTCGGCTTCAACAACGGCTTCGACGCCGTCCGCCTCGACGACCCCGCGACCTTCCCGGGCGACCCGACGACCTACGAGTACCGGTTTGAGGCGGCGGGCCTGCTCGATGGCTGGCAGTACGCCTTCGCCGTGACCGCCTTCGATGAGGGCGACACGCAGAGCGGGCTCCTCTCGCTGGAGTCGTCCGTCGCCTCGAACGCCGTCCGCGTGTTCCCCGGCCCCTCGGCTGCCACCGACAGTACGACCACTGTCGGCGTCTTCCCCAACCCATACCGCGTCCGCGCGGCCTGGGACGGGCCGCTCTCGACCCAGCGCAAGCTGTACTTCACCGGTCTTCCGGCACGCTGCGACATCCGCGTCTACACGCTGGCCGGCGAGGTCGTGGCCGAGATGGCTCACGACGCCGACACCTACCAGGGCGACATCCGCTGGTTCGACGACTTTGCCGGGGCCAACCGCGAGGTGGCCGGAGGCGTCCACGCCTGGGACATCCTCTCGGACAACTCGCTCCGGCTCTCGTCCGGGCTCTACCTGTTCTCCGTTCGCGACCTCGACACGGGCGAGGTCCAGACGGGCAAGTTCGTGATCCTCCGCTAGCCTCTCGCTACGGCCCGCTGGCGGACGCCGCCAGCGGCACGGACCAACCCCGTCTCCATCCCGTGACTCCCCACCATCCCACGCCCATGCGCTCTCTTACTCTCTTTGCCGCGGCCGCGGCGCTGCTCCTCGTGCCCCGGGCCGAGGCCCAGTGCACCGGCACGGAAGGCGTCGACTTCGAGCGGGTCACCATCCGCGAGATCAACGCCATTCCCCAGTCCAACGTCGACTTCCTCGTTGCGAATGCCGCGACGCTGACGCCGGCCCAGATCCTGGAGAACATCACGGCTAATCCGCTCGTCAGCGGGCGGAAGACGGTCGAGTTCACAGCCTACGTCCAGACGAACCCGTACAACTCGGGCCTCGCCTCGATCAACACGACGACCGGCCGGCCGAACCGGATCCATGTCTTCGTCCGCGACACGTCGGCGGCCTCGCAGGGCGCGGCCGGCATGGGCATCCAGGTCGTCGACGACCGTGGCGACAACAGCGCGACGCTGAACCTGTTCATCGGCGACGAGATCACGGTCTGCGGCACGGTCGCGCCGTTCAACAGCACGCAGTACGGTAACTCGTCGATGCAGATCGCGCCGATCTCGATCACGCCGACCGGTAACGCCGTGACGGAAGACGACCCGGTCCTCGACCCGATCACGATCTCAACCGAGGACATCCACAACATCGTCAACAACGCGACCCAGATCGACTGGAGCCGGTACGCCGATTTCAACGGCCAGTACGTCCGGTTCGAGAACATCGAGGTCGTCCAGGGCGTCGCCGCGCCGACGGGCCGGCCGGACGTCCTGCTCTCGTCGCCGGGCACAGACACCCAGATCAACACCTACGACACGTCCCTCCGCTACCGCAACGACCGGTCCGGCTCGTACCCGAACCCGCCGTACAACACGCGCGCCTCGGACGACCCGTTCACGCCGCCGCCGACGGGCACTGTCGATCTCCAGGGCTTCCTCGTCTACGCCGGCGATGACGGCGCCTTCAACTACTCGAGCCCGGCCCGCGCCAACTTCGTCGTCAACCCGTTCGACGACGAGGACTTCGAGATCGCCGAGGGCGCGCCGATCGTGACCCTCGTCGAGACGGCGATCCCGTCGCCGAGCGCAGGCGCCCAGGTCGAGGCGACGGTCGTGGCTGGGACGCCCAGCAACACCATCACGTCGGTCGTCGCCAACTACACGACGTCAGCGGGCGGCTCCGGCTCGGTCGCGCTGTCGAACACGTCGGGCGACACCTACGCCGGTACCATCACGGGCCTCAACGCGGGCGACTTCGTGAGCTACACCGTGACGGCGACCGACAACGCGGGCCAGACGGCCATCACGGGTTCGGTCACGCGCCGCGTCGTCGATGGCCCGGTCTCGTCGATCTTCGACGTCCAGGTGACGGCGACGGGCGGGCCCGGTGGCAGCGGCCTCGTGACGAGCGCGGCCGTCGCATTCGACCTCGGCGCCGTCGTCCAGAGCACGTTCGCCAGCGCCGGAGAGTACTTCGCGACCATCCAGGACGACGCGACGCTCGGGCCGTTCACGGGTGTCTGGGTCTCGTTCGGCTCCACCGATCCCGGCCTCGCCGTTGGCGACCAGATCACCATCTCGATGGCTCGGGTCGAGGAAGACTTCGACGTGACCCAGCTCAAGGACGTGACGTTCACCAAGACCGGCTCGGGCGCGCCCTACATCGACAAGGTGGTCACGACGGCCATGTTCAGCGGCGCTGCGGGCGCCGAGACGGCCGAGCAGTACGAGGGCATGGTCCTCTACTTCGACGACGCGACCATCGTCGCGACAAACGCTGATGCTCCGTCTGGTCCCTTCGGCGAGTTCTCGTTCTCGACCGAGGGCGGGTCCGGGTACGCGCTTCGCGCCGACGACCTGTCGGACGACCTCACGTATGCGGGCCAGGACCCCGACGACCTGCTCAACGCGGGCGAAGTCCGCGACTTCATCCGCGGCCCGCTGTACTACTCGTTCGGCAACTACAAGCTGGCGCCGAGCTCGGCGGACGACATCGGTGACATCGTCGGCACGGCCGTCGGCACGGGCCCGGGCGAGGCGCGCGTCGAGATCGCCGGCTCGTATCCGAACCCGACGGCTGGCACGTCCCGCGTCCGCTTCGAACTGGCGACGGCTGGCGAGGCCTCGCTCCGCCTGTTCGACCTGATGGGCCGTGAGGTCGCTGTGGTCGCTCAGGGTACGTTCTCGGCTGGCGCTCACGACGTGACGGCCGACCTCGCCGGGCTCGCCGCCGGCGTCTACGTCCTCCGCCTGGAGGCCGCCGGCGACGTCGCCACGGCTCGCATCGCTGTCGTCCGCTAACCCGGACTCCGCCCGCGAGGGCGACCCGGCCGGCCGGTCCGTAACAGGGCCGGCCGGTCCTCTCTCCGCTCCGACGTCTGATCCCCGTGCTCCGACCATCCCCGTCCGTGGCCCTCGTGCTGGCGCTCGCCGCCAGCGCCGCGCTCGCCGCGTGCGACGCCGGTTTCTCGGGCGACGCGTCCGACAACCGGACGCCCGAAACCGAGCTCTCCGTCCGTGCGAGTGATCTCACCGAGACCCTAGGGGACCGCCGCCTGATCTCGACCGTCGAGGTGGCCTGGAGCGGGACCGACCCCGACGGCATCGTCGTGGCCTACGATGTCCGATCCTACCAGGAAGACGTGGTCCTCTCACCCGAAGACGGCTGGGCCCGCACGACGCGTCGGGACTCGACGATCCGTCTCGAAATCCCGCAGGGCGCCTCGACGGCTGACGTCGTCGTCGAAGTCCGCTCGGTAGACGACGCAGGGGACGTCGATCCTTCGCCAGCACGGACGGTCTTCCCGATCCGGAACTCGAACCCGACGCTCCGTCTCATCAGTGCCGAAGCGCCCCCGGATACCACGTGGCCCGTGGTCTCCTTCTCTTTGCTGGCGGGCGACGTGGACGGGGAGGAGAACTTGGCCGGCGTGGAAGTCGCGCTCAACGACACCCTGGCCGGCTTCGTCCGGCTCCCAGCCGACGTCACGTTCTTCACGCTCGTCGCCGACGATCCGGGGGCCGCGACGACGGACGCCACGCTCTACATCGGGCGCGGCTATCGCAACTCGGGCATCACCCTCCCCGGCCTGCGCCTCGATGCCGACAATGTGGTCTACGTCCGTGCCGTCGATGCGGCGGGCGCGACGAGCCGGATCGTCCGCTATCCGTCCCTCGACGACGAGGGCAACCCTGTCGAGACGCTCTTCGTCCGGCGCGTGACGAGTCGTGTGCTCCTGGTCAACGACGTCCGCGCAGGAGCCGATCAGCCCGTTCTCGACGTGGCACGCGCCGCACTGGCGGCCCACGGGACCCGCGCCTACGACGAGTGGGACCTCAGCGAGACGCCACAGTCGGCCGTCTCGCCCCAGTTCTCAGGCGCGCTCCCGGTCTCCGCAGACCCCACGCTCCGCCAGATCCTCGCCTTCTGGGACCGCATCTACTGGATCTCGAACGCCGTCACGAACACGGCCGCGGGCAACAACCTGCCGCGTGCGGCCTCGGTGATGGACTTGTTCTTCGAGGGCGGCGGCCGGATCCTCGTCCAGGTCCCAGTTACGCTTCCCCAGGGGACCGATGTCGGTGGGACGGAGAACGCGGCCATCGACATCCTCCCCCTGAGCGGGCTCATCACGTATCCGGAGGGCGTCCGCGCGCTCCGTGCGAACGCCGGCACGTCGGTCCGCCCTGCCAACCCGGTGCCGGGCACGGGCCGGACGCTCCCGCCGCTCCAGGCTGTTCGCCTCATCACGACCGCTCTTCCCTACGAGGTCGGGCCCGACGACATCCCGCTGTACCGGATGTCGTTCTACCAGAACAACGTGCCGACCGACCCCTGGCAGGGGACCGAGGTCGTCGCCTCGATCCGCTCAGACCTCCGGTCGGCGCTCTATGCGTTGCCGGTCGTCTCGGGCCCGAATCCGCTTTTCGAGCCGACCACGCCGGGCGGCGAGGGCGTCGTCGACGCCCTCGCGGTCCTCCTCGACGGCCTCGGCTTCCCCTCCGGTTCGACTCGCTTCGCCCGCCGCTAGATGCGCTCGACTCTCGCTCTTCGCGCGCCGCTCGCGGCGCTCCTGCTGGCGACGCTCGCCGCCAGCGCCCCGGTCGCCGCTCAGGGCGCCATTGCGGGCACCGTCGTCGATCCGGCGACGGACCTTCCGATTATCAGCGCCTCCGTGTTCGTGCTCGGCACGACGCGCGGCGCGGCGACCGACCTCGACGGCAAGTACCGCATCGAGGGACTCCGGCCCGGCGACTACACCGTCCGCGTCTCCTACGTCGGCTACCAGACGAAGGAGTTCACCGGCATCTCGGTCGCTGAAGGACAGACGACGACGCTCGACATCCAACTGGAGGAGGCGGTGCTCGGCGCCGAGAACGAGGTCGTCGTCGTCGGCGAGCGGCCGCTGATCGACGTCGAGCGGGCCGAGAGCGCGTACGTGGTTTCCGAGGAGGAGATCTCGTCGCGGCCGGTGCGCGACGTGCAGGACGTCATCGCCAACCAGGCCGGCGTCACGCAGGACCCGACGGGCCTCTACATCCGTGGCGGGCGTGCGACCGAGACCGGCTACGTCGTCGACGGCGTGAGCGCGAAGGACCCGCTGGCGGGCACGGGCTTCGGGCTCGACCTCGGCGCCAACGCGCTCCGAGAGGTCGAGGTCGTCACGACCGGCGCCGACGCCAGCGTGGGCGACGCCACCTCGGGCGTCGTCTCGATCCGCACGCGCGAAGGCACCGACTCGTTCGAGGCCTCCTTCTCGGCCCAGCGCGACAACCTCGGATTCAACCAGGACTGGCAGAGCAACTTCAACGAGGACAACTACGAGGCGTCGCTGGCGGGCCCGATCCTGCCCGGCCGGCTCCGCTTCTTCGCCTCGGGCCAGGCCCAGTTCTCGGACGAGTTCACCCGCCAGCTCACGATTCCGGGCGTGGGGGACGACATCGACACGACGCCGGAGCAGGTGCGGTCGTCGCTCTACGACACCGACATGTGGGCGCCGCGCGTCTCGAACCGCTGGAACGGGCTCGGCAAGCTGGTCTTCCTGCCGAAGCCGGGCATGAAGCTCGTCGGCAGCTACCAGCGCTCGCTGGCGATCAACCAGAACACGCGGATGCTCCAGGTGACCGGCAACGACGCCGTCGTTGCGCCGGGCTTCCAGTACGCGTTCGCGCTCCAGCCCGACCAGGGCAACACGTATACGCAGGACGCCAACCTGAGCTACCTGCTCTGGACGCACGCGCCGAGCAACCAGTCGATCTACGAGGTCCAGCTCTCGAGGCTCTTCACGCGCCTCCGCGCCGACGCCAACGGCCGCGACTGGCGACCCGACAACGTGGACTCAGAGCTCGACCCGTTCTCGATCCCGGGCTTCCCTGGCACCATCTTCGGCAACCCGGACCTGACCGACATCCCGGCCGACTCGGCGCTCTATGTGCTTCCGGGCCCGGGCTACTACAACAACGGCGGCGTCGCGACGGCCTGGCACGACCACTTCGCCGAGCAAGTGACGGCGCGGGGCGAATACACGCGCTTCACCGCCAGCGAGGCCTATGAGCTCGTAGTGGGCACCGAGATCTCGTTCAACGACTACCAGTGGATCGACATCACGCGCCCGTGGGTCGGGGCGCCGATCCAGCTGCCGGACGGGACCTACACCCAGTCGAACCGGCTCGGGCAGTCGGCCGATATCTGGCGGGTCAAGCCACGGCGCGGCGCGTTCTACACGACGCACCGGTTCCGCTACAACGGCCTCATCGCCTCCATCGGCGGTCGGTTCGAGACGTGGGCCGCTGGCTCCTATGTCGACGGCCTCGTGGCCGACTCGGCGTTCACCATCCCGGCCGTCATCCGCGAGGGCTACCTCGAGGACACGACGCCGCTGTTCGGGCTCCGCTGGAAGGCCCGCCTGCTCCCGAAGCTCAACGTGAGCTTCCCGATCCGCGACAATCAGGTGCTCTTCTTCAGCTACGGGCACTCGATGCGGCTGCCGCACCCGACCTACGTCTACACCAACCTCGACCCGTTCTACCAGGACCGGTCGTTCTTCTCGGACCTCGGCAATCCGAACCTGAACCCCGAGATCGACGTGGCCTACGAGCTCGGCGTGCGCAACCAGCTCACGGCCGACGACGCGCTCAACGTCACGGCCTTCTGGCGCGACAAGTTCGACTTCATCACGGTCGCCTCGGTGACCATCGCCGACCCGACCGGCCGCGAGACGACGCGCGCGCTCCGCGTCAACGGCGACTTCGCCCGCGTCCGCGGTATCGAGGTGGCCTACACCAAGCGCATCGGCGGGTGGTTCCTGGGCCAGTTCTCGGGCTCCTACAGCCGCGCGACGGGCCTGAGCTCCACCAACAACGACGCGCTGGCGGACCTCATCGCCGACGGCAACACGGACAACACGTTCGAGACGCCGCTGGCCTGGGACCGCCCGCTCGACCTCAAGGCGTCGGTCACGCTCAGCCACGACCAGCCGGAGCCGTGGATGGGGATTCCAGGCATCAACCGCGCCAAGCTGTTCGTCTCAACCACGTTCCGGAGCGGGCAGCGCTACACGCCGGTCGAGTACGTCGGCAACCAGGTGAACCCGTTCACGGGCGCGCGCGACTGGCGGCCGGTCTACGAGACCGTGGACGACCCCGCGCTGCGCTACTCGGCCGTCGGCGCGCCGTGGTGGTGGTTCGACCTCCGCGCCGAGCGCCGGATTGGCCTCGGCGGCAGCGACCTGCTCGTGTCGCTGGAGGTCGAGAACCTGTTCAACCAGAAGAACAGCGTCATCATCAACCCGGTGACGGGCGAGGCCTACCCCGAGGTCGACCCCGACACCGACTTCACCACGCTCCGCGGCGACTCGGACTATGACGTCCCGAGCGGCTACCGCGACCCGCGCTACGAGGACCCCAACACGTCCGGATTGCCGCCCTTCAACCCGGCTCGCTACCTCACGCCGCGCCACGTCGTCGTCGGCCTGAGCTACCAGTTCTGATGCCCGCACCGCTCTCCCGTCTCGCCCTCCTGGCGGTGTTCGCCGCCAGCGCGGCGGCCTCCGCCCAGATCCTCCCCGCCTACGGCGAGGACCGGGCCGGCACGGCCGGCTTCCAGTTCCTCGAAGTGCCAGTCGACCCGCGCGGCGCGGCGCTCGGCGGGACTGCGGTCTCGACGGCCGACGACGCCTCAGCGCTCTTCGGGAACCCGGCGCTCGCCGCGCGTGGCGGCCAGACCCAGCTGACCGCCGCCCACCTCGCTTACTTCGCGGGCGTCGACATGAACTACGCGGCCGTGACGCAGCGGGTCGGCGGGTTCACCGTCGGTGCGCACGTCCAGACGCTCGACTCGGGCGAGATGGACGTCACCGACGAGTTCTCGGGCCCCAACGGGACCGGCCAGACCTTCCGCTACCTCGGCGTCGTCGGCGGGCTCTCGGTGAGCCAGGCGCTGACCGACCTCTTCGCCTACGGCGTGACGGCCAAGGTGGCCCGCGAGGCGTCGGCCGACGTAGCGATGACGGTGCCGCTGCTCGACCTCGGCGTCCACTACCGCGTCGGAACGACGGGTGCCGCCATCGGCGTCGCCATCCGCAACTTCGGCCTCAACGGCCACGCCGACGGCGAGATCGAGCGGCCGACCGTCGAGGGCGGGACTGTCGTCGAGGACGAATTCGAGGACCTTGTGCCGCCGACGACGTTCATGCTCGGCGTGGGCTACGAAGTGATCCGGAGCGGCGACCATGCGCTCACCGTCGCCGGCCAGCTCACCAACCCGAACGACAACGCCGAGCAGC
Source organism: uncultured Rhodothermales bacterium (assembly GCA_964414235.1). Classification (GTDB taxonomy): domain Bacteria; phylum Bacteroidota; class Rhodothermia; order Rhodothermales; family Rubricoccaceae; genus Rubrivirga. The sequence goes on from CAYPVZ010000030.1 coordinate 14,466, forward strand.
TCAACGTGGGCGCCGAGTACGTCTGGGGCGGGCTCCTCTCGCTCCGCGCGGGCTACCGCTTCGGCGTCGAGGAGGTCACCATGCCGTCGCTCGGCTTCGGCATCCAGGTGCCGGGCCTCGGCGACCGCCGCATCCGCGCCGACTACGGCTACGACCAGCTCGACCGTCTCGGGGCGACGCATCGCGTCGGCGTCTCCGTCCAGCTCTAACGAACCACAGGAATGAGGAACGGGCAGATGCTCCCGACGACCGACGTGCTCCGCCGTCCGCTCACGCTCCTGGCCGTCGCCCTGCTGGCGACCGCCGCCAGCGGCTGCGACGCCGTCTTCGGCTCGAAGACCGACCCGACGACCGACGAGATCTTCGAGGAGGGCCAGACCGACCCGACGCTCGTGGACGACGTCGGCTACGTCCCGCTCACGCCATTCTATGAGCAGGGCACCGAGGGGCCGCTCCAGAACCCCACCGACGTCTACGTCGGCTACGACGAGTTCATCTACGTCGCCGACGACCGGGGACTGAACGTGCTCGACCTCGCCGGTCGCCCACAGTTCCTCCTCTCGGAGATCGCCGGCCAGCCGCTCCGCGACATCACCGCCATCGTGCAGGACCGCCGGCTCGACGTCTACATCGCCGCCCGGCGCGACACGACCGTCGCCGGCGCCGTGTGCCCGTCGTCGGGGAACGGCGAGGCGTGCGACCTCGCGGTCATCTACCGCGTGCGCGGCCTCACGACAGGCCAGCCCCGCGTGGTCGACATGATCTGGCACCCGTTCGACGATGGCAGCCGCCGGTTCACCCGTGACGCCCTGCCGGACGTCTACTCGACGGGCGCCAGCGACGAGGACGCCGTCTTCACCGGCGTCGCCGTCCTCGCCGACAACGCGCTCTACGTGACCCGGAGTGGCCCGGTCAACACGACGGCGACGGGGCGGCCGAGCCAGGCCTTCAGCCCGTTCAACGCCTTCCTCCAGTACACCGCCGAGGGCGACTACATCCAGTACGTCCGCGCGCTGGTGCCGGACCGGCCGTCGCTGCTCAGCGCCTATTACCCGTACGACGTCCTCACCTTCGTCGGGCCGCCGCAGCGGGCCACGCTCTCGGACTCGCCCGACTTCATGCTCGCGCTGGCGCCGCCGCCCGGCCAGGCCACGCCGACCTACGGCGTGGTCTCGGTCAAGGTCGTCGAGACGACCGACGGCATCGAGTACCAGGTCGACAGCGGGCGACTCGGGGCTGCCGGCAGCGGCGTCGGCGACGGCGCGCTGTTCGAGCCGAACCAGTTCGTC
>CAYPVZ010000031.1:0-15724 GCA_964414235.1 uncultured Rhodothermales bacterium
CCGCGCGCGGCTATTCGACCGTCCTCGTCGAGCGCGACGACTTCGCGTCGGGCACGTCGAGCCGGTCCACGAAGCTGGTCCACGGCGGCGTGCGCTACCTCGCGCGTGGCGACGTCCGGCTGGTTCGCGAGGCGCTGCGCGAGCGCGGGCGGCTTCTGAAGAACGCGCCGCACGTCGCGCACACGCGGGCCTTCGCCGTGCCGGCCTACTCGTGGTGGGAGAAGCCGTACTACGGCGCTGGCCTCTTCGCCTACGACGTGCTGGCGGCGAAGCTCGGCATCGGCCACACGCAGCTGCTCTCGGAGGAGGCCTACGTCGAGCGCGTGCCGACGGCCGTCCGCGACGGGCTCGACGGCGGCGTCCTCTACTTCGACGGCCAGTTCGACGACGCCCGGCTGGCGGTCGCCCTGGCGCGGACCGCCGCCGACCTCGGGGCTGTCGTCCTCAACCACACGGCCTGCGTCGGGCTCGAGAAGAGCGACGGCCGCGTCGGCGGCCTCCGTGTCCGCGACGAGGAGGACGGCGAGGAGCGCTCGGTCCGCGCCCGCGTCGTGATCAACGCGACGGGCGTTTGGGCCGACGAGGTCCGCCGCTTAGACCGTGACGACGCGCGGCCCATGCTGGAACCGAGCCGCGGGGCGCACATCGTCCTGGACCAGCGCTTCCTGCCCGGCGACACGGCCGTCATGGTCCCGAAGACCGACGACGGCCGCGTTCTCTTCGCCATCCCGTGGCTCGGCAAGACCGTCGTCGGGACGACTGACGTGCCGGTCGAGGCGCCGTCGCGTGAGCCTCGCCCGAGCGACGATGAGGTCGACTACATCCTGGAGCACGCCGGCCGCTACCTCACGCCCGCGCCCACACGCGCCGACGTCCGCGCCGTCTGGGGCGGCCTCCGCCCGCTGATCTCTGATCCCGACGCCGAAGGCACCGCCGAGCTCTCGCGCGAGCACGTCGTGACCGTCTCGCCGTCCGGCCTCGTGACCGTCGCGGGCGGCAAGTGGACGACCTACCGCGTGATGGCCGAGGATGCCGTCGACCACGCCGCGTCCTCCGCCGGCCTCGACGATCGCCCAGCCGACACGGCCGAGCTCCCGCTCTACGGCTGGGTCCCGGAGGCCGGCGAGGGCCCCTTCGCCGCCTACGGCGCCGACGCCGACGCGCTCCGCCAGCTGGCGGAGGCCGAGCCCGATCTCGCCGCGCCCGTCCACGCGCGCCTGCCGACGGTGACCGGCGCCGAGATCGTCTGGGCTGCCCGGGAGGAGCAGGCCCGCACGGCGATCGACGCGCTGGCGAGGCGCACGCGTGGCCTGTTCCTCGATGCCGAGGCCTCGGCCGAGGTCGCCGAAACCGTCGCCGGGCTCGTTGCGCGCGAGACGGGCAAGGACGCCGCCTGGGCCGATGCGCAGGCCGAGACTGTTCGCCAGCTGGCGGCGGGGGAGGAGCTGTAGCGCGGGCGCCTGAAACCGGCAGCGCAAGAGTTGGTTGACTGGATTAACCGCTTGGTTAACTTGCCGCATGCCTGACGCCGACCTCGACACCGAAGCCCGCATTCTGGAGGCCGCCCACCGCGTCTTCCTCCGGCGCGGCGCGGCCGGCGCGCGGACCCAGGAGATCGCCGACGAGGCCGGGGTCAACAAGGCGCTGCTCCACTACTACTACCGCTCGAAAGACAAGCTGGCGGAGGCCGTCTTTCTCCGGGCCATCGGAACGCTGTTTCCCCGAATGCTGGCGATCCTCGCCTCGGACCTCCCGCTCCGTGACAAGCTCCAGGCCGCCGTCGAAGCCGAACTCGACATGCTGGAGGCCAACCCGTTCCTGCCGGGCTACGTGATTTCGGAGTTCCAGTACCGGCCCGAGCGGCTCCGCGAACTGCTCACGCGGGCGCTCCCCATCGACGAGCAGCGCGCGGCGGTCCTCGGCGGCCTCCAGCGCCAGCTCGACGCGGAGGCCGACGCCGGTCGCCTCCGCCCGACGCGCGCCGAGGACCTGATGGTCTCGCTCATGGCCCAGCTCGTCTTCCCGTTCGCCGCCGCGCCCATGATCGAGGCCGTCCTCGGCCTCGACGCCGACGCCCGCGCGGCCATGACCGCCCGTCGCCGCGCCGGGCTGGCGGACGCCATGCTCCGCAGCCTCGGCCCCTGACCCCGCCGCCTGCCATCCCTCGCGATGCGCCCGTCCGTTAACCATCTGGCCAACGTCGCCCTCGGCCTCGTCGGGCTGGTCGCGCCCGTCGCCGCCCAGACCGCGGACACGCTCGGGCTCGTCCGGCTCCGTGCCGCCGCCGAGGCAGTCGACCCGCGGTCCGTCGAGCCCGAGCTGATGGCCGAGGCTGCGCGGCTCCGCATCGAGGCCATCGCCGCCGAGGCGCTGCCCCAGCTCGCCCTGACGGGTCAGGCCACGATCCAGAGCGCCGTCCCGGAGATCGCGATCTCGCTTCCGAACGGTTCAACACCGAGCGTTCCCAAGGAGCAGGCCCGCGCCCAGGTCGAGGCCGACTGGGCCGTTTTCGATGGGGGCAGACGGAGGCTGCGAGCGGACCTCGAACGGGCGCGGCTGGCGGAGACCACGGCCGGCGTCGACGTGGCGCTGTATCCGCTGCGCGACGCGGTGACGGAGGCCTTCTTCGGCGCCCTGCTGGCGCAGTCGCAGGTCGAGACGCTCACGCTCGCGGCAGACGACTTGCAGGCCCGGCTTGACGTGCTGCGCGCCCAGGTCCGCCAGGGCGCCGCGCTCGCCGCCAGCGCCGACGTCGTCGAGGCCGAGCTGATCGGGGTCCGCCAGCGGATCGCCGAAGCCGCGGCGCGGCGCCACGCGGCGTACGCGGTCCTCGCTCGGCTCACAGAAACCAACATCCGTCCGAGCACCGTCCTTGTGCCGCCGAATCTGGATGCGGTTCTGGCGAGAGCCGCCGAGCAGGGCGAGGTCCTGAGCGATGAGGACGATCTGGACGCGCTGGAGGGCGCTGCCCGCCCCGAGTTCGCCCGGCTCAATGCGTCGCGCCGCCGCGCCGAGGCCGAGGCCCGGCTGGCGGCGTCGGCCACGCGCCCGAGCGTGAGCCTGTTCGGGCAGGCCGGGGTAGGGCGGCCGAACCCGTTCGACTTCCTGTCGAGCGACGTCGAGCCGTACGCGCTGGCCGGCGTCCGCGTCCGCTGGGCGCCGGTGGACTGGGGCCGCTCGCGGCGCGAGGCCGAGGCCGCGCGGCTCCAGGCGGACGTGGCGCGCACCGAGGCCGAGGCGCTCGCCCAGCGTCTCCGGCGCGACATCGAGGCCGACGCGGCGGACGTCCGCCGCCTTCGCGAGGCGCTCCCGTTGGACGACCGCGTGGTCGCGCTCCGCGAGGAGGCCCTGCGCGTCGCCGTCCGCCAGCTCGACGAGGGCGTCGTCCTGCCCGACGTCTACACCGACCGCCTGACCGACCTCGCCGACGCCCGCCTCACGCGCGAGCGTCACCGCCTGGAGCTCGCCCGCGCCCAGGCCCGCCTCCTCTCGACGCTCGGCCTCTTCCCGGACGCCCCCTCGGACCGATGACCCGTTTTTCGATGCTCCTGGCCGTTCCGCTCCTGCTGGCGGGGTGCGGCGGTGACGACGACTCCGACGCCTTCGGCACGTTCGAGGCCACCGAGACAACCGTCTCGGCCGAGGCCGACGGCCGCCTCCTCTCGTTCACGGTCGATGAAGGCGATATGCTCGCCGTCGGCGACGTGGTCGGGCTGGTGGATACGACGCAACTGGCGTCCCAGCGCGACGCGCTCCTCGCCCAGCGCCGCCAGCTCCTCGGGCAGAAACGGTCGCTCCTCGCCCAGGCCCGCGCGTCGCTCGCCCAGCGCGACGCCGCGCTCTCGCAGGGCGACGCGACGCTGGCCCAGGTCGGCGAGGCGCAGGCCGGCGCCGACGCCGTGGCCGCCCAGCTGGCGACGGCCGAGGAGGAACTGGCGAGGGCGCGACGTCTGTTCGACGACCAGGCCGCGACGGCCCGCGAGGTCAACGAGCGCGAGGGGCAGGTGGCGCAGCTCCGAGCGCAGGCGCGGCAGGCCCGTGACCGCGTCGCCACGATCCGCGCGCAGGCGACGACCTCGGGCGCGCAGGCGCGCGTCCAGTGGGTCCAGGCCGGCGTGCCCGAGGCGCAGGCCGCCGCCATCGACGACCAGGTGGCCGGCATCGATGCGCAGCTGGCGGGCCTCGCCGACCGGATCGCGAACGCGGCCGTCGAGAACCCGGTCGCCGGGACGGTCCTGACGGTCCTCGCCGAGCCCGGTGAGACGGTGCGCACCGGGGCGCCGCTCTACACCGTCGCCGACCTGTCTTCGTTGACGCTCCGGGCGTACGTCTCGGGTGGCCAACTCGGGAGCCTCCGCCTCGGGATGCCCGTCGCCGTCCTCGTGGACGCCGAGAGCAGCGCGCTCCGCGAGATCCGTGGCGAGGTCGTCTGGATCGCCTCCGAGGCCCAGTTCACGCCGACGCCGATCCAGACGCGTGACGAACGGGCCGAGTTGGTCTACGCCTTCGACGTCCGTGTGCCGAACCGCGACGGGCGGCTCAAGATCGGGATGCCGGGCGAGGTCCGGTTCCTCGACGCGCCCCGCCAGCGCGGCGAGACGGACCGGCCGTCCGCGGACACCACGCGCATTCGGACCCCATGACCGAGCCGGCTCCGGCGAGCGTCGAGGTCCGCGACCTCGAAAAACGCTACGGCGAGACCGTCGGCCTCGGCGGCGTGTCGCTGGCGGTCGAGCCCGGCGAGCTGTTCGGCGTCATCGGGCCGGACGGTGCCGGCAAGTCGACCCTGTTCCGCATCCTCGTGACGGTCCTCAGGCCCGACGCCGGGACGGCGACGGTCGACGGCCTCGACGTGGTCGCGGACTATCGCGAGATCCGGCAGCGCGTGGGCTACATGCCCGGCCGGTTCTCGCTGTACCAGGACCTCACGGTCCGCGAGAACCTGGAGTTTTTTGCCTCGGTGTTCGGGACGACTGTGGAGGCGGGCTACAGTCTGATCGCGCCGATCTACGCGCAGATCGAGCCGTTCGAGGACCGCCGCGCCGGCGCGCTCTCGGGCGGGATGAAGCAGAAGCTGGCGCTCTCGTGCGCGCTCGTCCACCGCCCGCGGGTGCTCATCCTCGACGAGCCGACGACCGGCGTCGATGCCGTCAGCCGCGTCGAGTTCTGGGAGATGCTGGCCGAGATGACGGCGGCCGGGATCACGACGCTCGTCTCGACGCCGTACATGGACGAGGCCACCCGCTGCGACCGGATCGCACTGCTCCAGGGCGGCCGGCTCCTCAGCGATCCGGACACGCCCGAGGCCGTCGCCGCCAGCTTCGGCGCCCCGCTCGTGAGCGTCCGCGCGTCGGGCGACCGCGCCGCGTTGCTGGCACGTCTCCGGGCCACGCCGGGCGTCGCTCGTGCCGAGGTCTTTGGCGACGTGATCCATGTGACGGGCGAGGGCGCGCCGTCGGCGTCCGCTGCGCTGGCGGAGCGGCTCCGCCAGTCGCTCGGCGTCGAGGCCGAGCCGACGGCGCCGACCGTCGAGGACGTGTTCATGGCGCGAATGGGAAGCCCCGAGGCTCAGCCTCAACCGGCTTGATGAGCGCCCCCAACGCCCAGCCTCCGACTCCCGGCGCCGCCGTGTGGGCCCGCGACCTCACGCGAACGTTCGGCGACTTCACGGCCGTCGACGCCATCACGTTCGAGGTCGCGAAAGGCGAGGTCTTTGGCTTCCTCGGCGCGAACGGGGCCGGCAAGACGACGGCGATGAAGATGCTCACCGGCCTGCTGGCGCCGTCGTCCGGCGAGGCGTGGACGGCGGGCTTCGACATCGCGAAGGACCCCGACGCCGTGAAGCGGCGGATCGGCTACATGAGCCAGCGGTTCGCGCTCTACGACGACCTCACCGTCCGCGAGAACGTCCGGTTTTACGGCGGGGTCTACGGGCTCACCGACCGCCAGATCGCCGAGCGCACGCGCGCGCTCCTCGTCCGCCTCGGCATGGAGACCGATGCGGACAGCCTCGTCGGGCGGCTGCCGCTGGGGTGGAAGCAGAAGCTGGCGTTCTCGGTCGCCCTTCTCCACGAGCCCGAGGTCGTGTTTCTGGACGAGCCGACGGGCGGCGTCGATCCGGTCACGCGGCGGCAATTCTGGGAGATGATCTACGCCGCGGCGGCGGCCGGCACGACGGTCTTCGTGACGACGCACTACATGGACGAGGCCGAGTACTGCGACCGCGTCTCGATCATGGTCGCCGGGCGGATCGCGGCGCTCGGGACGCCGGCCGAGCTCAAACGCCAGTTCGGCGCCGACACCATGGACGGCGTGTTCCTCCACCTCGTCCGCCCGACCGAGGGGGCGGCGCCATGAGCCCGTTCGCCGCCTTCGTCGTCAAGGAGACGCGCCACATCCTGCGCGACCGCCAGACGCTGGCGGTGCTCCTGCTGCTGCCGGTCGTGATGGTGCTCCTCTTCGGCTACGCCATCCGGACCGACGTCGAGGACGTCCGGGTGCTCGTGGCCGACGCCTCGCGCGACGCGCGGAGCGAAAGCCTGACGCGCGCGCTCGCCTCGACGACCGCGCTCCATCTCGTCGGCGTCGTGCCGACCGTGGACGCCGTCGAGCCCGCGCTCCGGGCGGGCGACGCGGACGTCGCCCTCGTCATCGGCCCCAACTTCGCCCGTCAGCTGGCGCGCGGGACCGCCGAGGTCCTCGTCGTCAGCGACGGCGTGGTGCCGAACTACGCCGTGACGGCCGAGGCGTACGTCCGGGCGGTAGTCTCGCAGTGGGCGGCCGAGGGTGGCGGGCCGCCGCTCGTGCGCACGTCCGTTCGGATGCGGTTCAACCCGACGCTGGCGAGCCAGAACCTGTTCGTGCCGGGTCTCCTCGCGTTCGTCCTTACGCTGGTCTCCGCGCTGATGACGGCGATCTCCATCGCGCGCGAGAAGGAGCGCGGGACGATGGAGGTGCTCCTCGTGTCGCCGCTGCGGCCGGCGCAGATCGTCGCCGGGAAGGTGGCGCCGTATCTCGCGCTGGCGTTCGTCAACGCGCTCACGACGCTGGCGCTGGCGGCCGTCGTGTTCGGCGTGCCCGTGCGCGGGAGCCTGACGCTGCTGCTGGCGGCGTCGCTCGTCTACGTGCTGGCGTCGCTCGCCATCGGCGTCCTCGTCTCGTCGCGCGTGCCCGACCAGCGCGCGGCGATGATGGGCGTCCTCCTCGGCCTGCTCATGCCGACGCTCGCGCTCTCGGGCTTCGTCTTTCCGATCGCGTCGATGCCGGGCTGGCTCCAGCCGGTCACGAATGTCGTCCCGGCCACGTGGTTCATCCTGGTCGTTCGCGGCGTGATGCTGAAGGGCGCCGGGCTGGCAGTCCTCTGGCAGGAGCTCCTCGTGCTGTGCGGAATGGCTCTGTTCCTCCTCGCCGTCGGAGCCCGTTCCGTCAAGGACCGGATCGAGTAACGCCATGCGCACCATCCTCTTCCTCATCCGCAAGGAGGCGCGGCAGGTGCTGCGGGACAAGATCATGCGGATCCAGATCGTCGTCCCGCCCCTTGTCCAACTGGTCGTCTTGTCGCAGGCGATGACGTTCGAGGTGACGCACACCGACCTCGCGCTCGTCGACCTCGACCGGTCGCCGGCCTCGGAGCGGCTCGTCGAGCGGTTCACGGCGACGGGCCGCTTCGACGTGACGCTGGCGACGGCCTCGGGCGACCGGGCGGACGACGCGCTCATGACGCGCGAGGCGAACGCGGTCCTCCGCATCCCGAGCGGGTTCGAGCGCGCGCTCCGGCTCCGCCAGTCGCCCGAGGTCCAGCTGGTGCTGAACGCCGAGGACGGCGCGGCGGCCGGCGTCGTGCAGGGCTACGCGAGCCAGATCCTGGCCGGCTTCGCCCGCGACGAGGCCGAGGCGGGTCTCCGGCCGGCCTCCATCGGCCCGGCCGTGGCGATCCAGACGCGGACGCTCTACAACCCCGAAGGCCGCTACCTCGCCACGATGGCGATCGGCCTGCTGGCGTCGCTCGTGACCATCGTCGGCGTGCTGCTGACGTCGCAGAACGTGGCGCGCGAGAAGGAGATCGGGACGCTGGAGCAGCTCAACGTGACGCCGATCACCAAGACCCAGTTCATCGTCGGCAAGCTGGCGCCGTTCTGGGCGCTGGGCCTGATCGAGCTGACGCTCGGGCTGCTCGTGATCCGGTTCGTGTTCGGCGTGCCGTTCGCGGGCGCGGTCGGGCTCGTCTACCTCGGCGCCGGCGTCTATCTGTTCGCCGCGCTCGGGCTGGGCCTGCTCATCTCGACGGCCGTCGAGACCCAGCAGCAGGCCATGTTCCTGACCTTCTTCGCCATCGTGACGCTCCTCTTCCTGGGCGGCATCTTTACGCCGGTCGACTCGATGCCGGTCTGGGCGCAGACGCTGGCCTCCGCCAACCCGATCAAGCACTTCGTCGACGTCCTGCGCGGTGTGCTGATGAGGGGCGCCGGCCTCGGCGACGTCGTGGACGACCTGGGTGCGATGGCGGCGTTCGCGGCCGTCGTCCTCCCGCTGGCGGTCCTTCGCTACCGCAAGACGGCGGCCTGACCGTCTCCGCCTCGTCCCCGAGGCGGGGACGGCCAGGCCCCGAGACTCACCGGGCGATGGTGAGACGCGTCGTCGCCGTGCCCTGCGAGGTCGCGGCGCGGATCAGGTAGATGCCCTCCGAGAGCGTCGCCGTGTCGACCGAGAGCGGGTGCACGCCGGCCGCCAGCGCGCCCGAGGCGAGCGTCGCCACGCGGCGGCCGAGCACGTCGAGCACGGCCACGTCGACCTCGGCGGGGGCGCCGAGGCGGAGAGTCATCCGCGCCGTGGCGGCCGTGGGATTCGGGGCCGGCGGCGTCAGGGCGAGCGCTTCGGGCGCGCCGGCCTCGGTGGCGACGGGCGGGGCGGTGGGGAGCTGCGGGCCCTGGGTGATGCGGAAGGCGCCATCCGGGCCGGCCGCCGGACCGACGCCGGCCGTGTAGAGGCCGTCGGCCGAGCCGTAGAGAAGGACGACGGAGCCGGCCTCGGCATTCGAGCGGATGCCGTTCTGCGCCATCGGCGCGCCGATGGCGAGGTCGGCGAAGCCGTCGCCGTCGAAGTCGCCCGTGGCGAGCGTGGTCCCGAACCGGGAGCCGGCCTCAAGGTCAAGGGGAATGCCGGGGCTTCCGCCCTGGAAGGCTGCGATGGTGAGCTCGGTCCAGGGCCGGTCTCGCATGTCCATGAACAGCCAGACGCTCCCGGCCGCGGCCGTCGTGCCGATGGCCTCGTCCGGTGCGGCGATGACGAGGTCGGCGTAGCCATCGTTGTTGAAGTCGGCCGCGTCCATCGTGGCGCCGAAGCGGTCGCCGGCTTCCGGCGTCCCCGGAATCCCATCGAACCCCTGGAGGACGTCCTCGTCGTTGAGCCCGTCGACGAGGAAGGAGAAGCCCCCGGCGCCGGCTTGGCCGGACACCGTCAGCGAGGGCTGGCCGAACGCCAGCATCGTGTTGTCTCCGAGTTCGCTCGGGGCCTGGGCGATGGCGGCGCCGTAGCCCGAGCCCGCCGTTGCGGGCGAGTAGGACACCGTGTACACGAGAGCCCCGGCCTCCACTTTCAGCTGGGTGGCGCGACCGGCACCCGGCGCGCCGACCCAGAAGGAATGGAGGAACTGACCATCGCTGTAGAGGCAATCGTTGCAGGTCTCGATGGCCGCGCCCAGCCGGTCGCCAGCGGTCGCCGAGAGTGACGGGGTGTTGGCGTCGTCGTAGTTGAAGGCCACCGATGCCGTGCCCTGGAGCCCGTCGCGCGACCCGAAGAACAGCCAGAGCGCCCCGGCCTCGTCCTCGGTGCCGATGGCCTCGCCCGGGGCCCCCACGATGAGGTCCGCGATGCCCGTGGCGGGGTCGCGCACGAGGGCGCTCAGCGAGGCGCCGAACTCGTCGCCGGGCTCGACGGCGCCCGGCACGCCGTCCGACCCCTGGTCGAATACGCGGCCGGGCCCCTGGAGGCCGTCGGCCGAGCCGTAGAGGACGACGAAGGCGCCGGCGCGCTGGTTGGCCTCGGGGAGGCCCACGGCGAGGTCGGCGTAGCCATCCCCGTCGAAGTCGCCGCTGGCGAGGACGCCGTCGCCCCGCGAGAGCGTGGGGCCGACGGCGGACGCCGGGAGCGCGACGGCGGCCCGGACGGTTCGGCCCCGCGACGGGGCCTCGGCGTAGAGCACGGTAATCGTGGCGTCGGCGTCGCCAGGGGCCGAGATGGCGAGGTCGTCACGGCCGTCGCCGTCGAAGTCGCCGAAGGCGAGGCCGGCACCGAACAGGTTGTGGGCCGCCTGCCGGCTGGGGGTTCGGACCTGGGCCGAGGCGGCGGTGCAGCCGAGCACGGCCAGGAGCAGAAGAGCACGCATGGAAGGGTACGGGGTGGACACCCTCCTTACCGGAGTCGACTGCCGTCGCCGTCACGTTCTCTGGCCAGTGAGAGACAACCGCAGGCTCCATTCGCCGCGTGAAAGGGCTTCCGCTGGCGCAGGGACGCACCTACATTGATGGTCCCTTCACGAATCGACGGCCGATGCCCCTCCGTCTGCCCGCCGCCCTCGTCGTCCTCACGCTGGCGGCCTGCGCCGGCCCGCGCTCCGCCACCGCCAGCGGCTGGACCGATCTCTTCGACGGCACCACCCTCGACGGCTGGCACGGCTACGCCAGCCCCGACGTGCCCCCGGCGTGGACCGTCCAGGGCGGCGTCCTCACACTCTCGCACGACACGGGCGACGGCGGCGACCTCGTCGCGCCGGGCACTTACGGCGACTTCGAGCTGGAGGTCGTGTGGAAGATCTCGGAGTGCGGCAACTCGGGCGTGTTCTACCGCGGTGTGGAGGACGCGGCCCTCGCGCCGATCTACCGGACCGCCCTCGAGATGCAGGTCCTCGACAACTGCCACCCGGACGGGAAGTACCCGAGCCACCGGGCCGGCGCGCTCTACGACCTCTACACGCCGACCGAGGATGCTGCTCGTGTGGGCGACTGGAACACGTCGCGCATCGTCGCGCGCGGGCCCCACATCGAGCACTGGCTCAACGGCCGGAAGATCGTCGAGGCCGAGCAGGGCTCGGACGACTGGCTCGCCCGCGTCAACGTCTCCAAGTTCCGCGATGGCGAGGCCTTCCCGGCCTACGGCACGCGCCGTTCCGGCCTCGTCGGCCTCCAGGACCACGGCGACCCGATGTGGGTCCGCTCCGTCCGCATCCGCCCCCTCTAACTCCCTACTCGCATGACCGGCATCAAGGCTCGGCTGAGCACCATGATGTTCCTGGAGTTCTTTGTCTGGGGTGCGTGGTATACAACCATCGCCGTCTACATGAAGGCAGAGGGGCTCGGCGACCTGACGCACTGGCCGTTTACCGTCAACCCGATCGCGGCCATCGTCGCGCCGTTCTTCCTCGGCCTCGTGGCTGACCGTTACTTCGCGGCGCAGAAGGTGTTCGGCGTGCTCCACCTGCTAGGCGGCGTGCTCATGCTGGCGGCGCCGTCGCTCATCGGCGACCCGACGCTGTTCATCCTGGCGCTTTTGGCGTACAACCTCTGCTACATGCCCACGCTGGGCCTCTCGAACACGATCGCGTTCGAGCAGCTGACGGATCAGGAGAAGGAGTTCCCCGTGATCCGCGTGTGGGGCACGATCGGGTGGATCATCGCCGGGCTGGCGATCTCGTTCGTGCTGTCGCCCGTCCTCGGCGTGGAGTCGGCGGAAGCGACGGCGTGGCCGCTCTACCTGACCGGCATCGGAAGCCTGGTCCTGGGCGTGTTCGCTTTCACGCTCCCGGACACGCCGCCAGCGGCGGCCGGCCAGCCCGTCTCGGTGGCCTCCATCGCGGGCATCGACGCGTTCAAGCAGCTCGGCAGCCGCTCGTTCTACATCTTCCTCGCCGCCAGCTTCCTCATCTGCATCCCGCTGGCGGCCTACTACAACTTCACCCAGCTCTTCCTCGGGGCCACCGGCTTCGACAACATCGCCGGGACGCAGACGATCGGGCAGTTCTCGGAGCTCGCGTTCATGCTCCTGATGCCGCTGATGTTCGCGCGGCTCGGCGTGAAGTGGATGCTGGCGGCCGGCATGCTCGCCTGGGTCGTCCGCTACGCGCTGTTCGCGCTGGCGGCGCCCGCCTCTGTGACGTGGATGATCGTGCTCGGGGTCGCGATGCACGGCATCTGCTACGACTTCTTCTTCGTGACCGGCCAGATCTACGTCGAGAAGAAGTCGACGCCGGCCGTGCGCGGGCAGGCGCAGGGGCTCCTCGTCCTGGTGACCTACGGCGTCGGGATGCTGATCGGGGCGCAGATCGCGGGCGAGGTCTACAACTCGTTCCTCGCCGGGCGCGAGACGCTCCCGCTCGACGAGTGGACCCAGTTCTGGTGGATCCCGGCGGCCTTCGCTGCGGCCGTCCTAGTCCTCTTCATACTCCTATTAAACGACCGCGTCGAACGTGGCCAGGCGACCGTCCCACCCGAGTCGGATGCGGCCGACGCCAGCCTCAACCCGGCGCCGGAGGCCGGCGTCCCGGCCGTCGGCTAGCCCCAGCCCCGCGCCCATGCTCGAACACGGAACTCCCATCGACCGCCGCACGGCGCTCCGCCGCCTCTCGTATGCCCTGGGCGGCGTCGCGACGGCGCCGCTCCTGACGGGGCTCCGCGGCGGCTGCCGCACGCCGGCCACCGGCGACCTCGCTAACTACACGTTCCAGACGCTCTCGGAGGACCAGCGGCGCACGCTGGCGGCGCTCGTCGACCAGATCCTCCCGGCCACCGACACGGCCTCCGCCTCGGAGGTCGGCGTGCCCCAGTTCATCGACCACATGCTCACCGATTGGTACGCGCCGGAGGAGCGCGACCGGTTCCTCGCCGGGCTGGCGGAGGTCGACCGCCGGGCCGACGGCGGCTCGTTCGCCGACCTCGACGCCGATGCGCAGGCGGCGCTGGTCCAGGCGATGGACGCCGAGGCTTACGCCGCCGCGCCGGTCGCGGCCCGTGCGCAGGCCGAGGAGCCTGAAGCGGACGGCGATGTGGCGGGAGCCGCCCAGGAGGGGACGTACCAGGCGGCGGAGGAGGCCGAGAACGAGGTGGCCGGCATGCAGGGCGACCTCGGCGAGGCCCAGGCCGACTCGGCCGCCAGCCCGGGCACCGTTACGACCGGTGAGGGCACCGTCGCGGTCGGCGAGGCCGAGGGCCCCCCGTTCTTCCGCCAGCTCAAGGAACTCACGCTCGCCGGCTACTACACGTCCGAGGTCGGCGCGACGCAGGAGCTCCAGTGGCTCGCGGCGCCCGGCCGCTACGACGCCGACCTCCCGCTCGCCGAGGCCGGCACCGGCCGCGCCTGGGCCTGACCGACGGGCGGCGCGCTGCGACTGCGCCGTTTCCGATCTCTGAACCCTGATCTCACCCCCCGATGGAGCATTCTCACGGCACGCCGTTCATCGAGAAGGCCCGGTCCGTCCAGGTCCAGGCCACGTCCGAGGTCTACGACGCCATCGTCGTCGGGTCCGGCATGTCGGGCGGTTGGGCCGCCAAGGAACTGACCGAGAAGGGTCTCAAGACGCTCGTTCTGGAGCGCGGCCCGCACGTCGAGCACGGCCAGGATTACGTGACGGAGCACCGGGCGCCGTGGGAGACGCCCTTCCGCGGGCGCGGCGACCGCCGCCACGCCGAGGAGCGCCAGTTCCGCCAGCGCAAGGCCGGGCCGTACAACGAGGACACGGCCCATTGGTACGTCGACGACGTCGACTACCCCTACGAGACGGCGCCGGACGACGACCCGAACGAGTTCCTCTGGGTGCGGGGCTATCACCTCGGCGGGCGCTCGATCATGTGGGGCCGCCAGACGTACCGGCTCTCGGACATGGACTTCACGGCCAACGAGCGCGACGGTCGCGGCACGCGCTGGCCGGTGGACTACAGCGACATCGCGCCGTGGTACGACCACGTCGAGCGGTTCGCGGGCATCTCGGGCGAAGCGCTCGGGCTCCCGCAGCTCCCGGACTCGCAGTTCCTCCCGGCCATGCCCATGACGGCCGTCGAGCGGCACGTCCGGGACGCCATCGCGCGCGACTTCGACGGGAGGCCGATGACCATCGGCCGGGTCGCCATCCTGACGCAACCGCACGAGGGCCGCGCCGGCTGTCACTACTGCGGTCCGTGTGATCGCGGCTGTTCGGTCGGCGCCTACTTCTGCGCGCTCTCGACGACGCTCCCGGCCGCCCAGGCGACCGGCAACCTGACGGTCCGCCCGGACTCCATCGTCCACTCGCTCGTCTACGACGAGACGGCCGACCGCGTGACTGGCGTCCGCGTCGTGGACCGGACGTCGAAGGAGGAGATGGTGTTCAACGCCAAGCTGGTGTTCCTCAACGCGAGCGCCATCGGCTCGGCGATGATCCTGATGAACACCAAGACGCCGCGCTTCCCCGACGGCCTCGGCAACCAGTCGGGCCTGCTCGGCAAGGGCATCATGGACCACCACTTCATGGTGGGTGCCAACGGCGAGTTCCCCGAGTTCTCGGACCGTTACACGTTCGGCAATCGGCCCAACGGCATCTACATCCCGCGCTTCCAGAACCTCCCCTGGGAGCCGGCCTCGACGCGCGATTTCATTCGGGGCTACGGCTACCAGGGCGGCTCGTCGCGGCCGAGCTGGGGCCGTGGGTCCGGGATGGCCGGCGTCGGCGTGGCGCTCAAGGAGAGCCTGCAGGAGCCGGGCACGTGGACCTTCTCGATGTTCCCCTTCGGCGAGACGCTGGCCTACGACGACAACCGCGTCGAGCTGACCGACCAGGTCGACCAGTGGGGCGTGCCGATCCCGCGCATCGTCGGCTCGATCCGTGAAAACGAGCGCCGGATGCGAGAGGGCATGAAGAACGATGGAGCCGAGATGCTGGAGGCGGCCGGCGCCGTCAACGTGAGCACGTGGGAGGGCGCGTACCGCCTGGGCGAGGGCATCCACGAGATGGGGACCGCGCGCATGAGCGCGACGCCAAAGGACGGCTGCGTCGACGCGCACAACCGGGTCCACGAGATCCCGAACCTCTACGTCACCGACGGCGCCTTCATGACGTCGGCCGGCTGCCAGAACCCATCGCTGACCTACATGGCCTTTACGGCTCGCGCCGTCGATCACGCCGTGACGGCCGTCAACAACGGCGACCTCCGCGTGTGAGGAGGTCGGGGTTCAGGGTTCGGGGTTCAGAGTTGGGCCTCGGGCGGTGGACTCCGAACTCCAAACTCTGAACCCTGAACTCATGAACCGCCGCCACTTCGTCCGCACCGCCGCCGCCGCCAGTGCGGCGCCGCTCGTCGTCCCGCGCCACGTCCTGGGCGGCGTGGGGTACGTCGCCCCGAGCGACACCGTCGCCGTCGGCATGATCGGGGCCAGCGGGATGGGCGCCTCCAACGGCACGGCGCTGGCGATGAACCCGGACGTCCGGATCGCCGCTCTCGCCGACGTGGACCTGAACCGGGTCTGGGCCACCGTCCGAGACCGCGCGGCGTCCGACGACGCCAACCGCCAGCGGCAGGGCCAGGCCCTGAAGGCGGCCTACGAGGGCGCCACCGCGTACGAGGACTACCGCGAGATGCTGGCGCAGGAGTCCGGCCTCGACGGCGTCGTCGTGGCCACGCCGGACGTCACGCACGCGCACGCGGCGCTGACGGCGCTGGGCCACGGGCGCCACGTCTACACCCAGAAGCCGCTGACCGAC
>CAYPVZ010000032.1:0-241 GCA_964414235.1 uncultured Rhodothermales bacterium
GCCCAGAGGATGAGGGCCCGCCGTCGCCCCCACGCCGCGCTGTACGTCTCGACGCCCGTCCGCTCGTCCGCCGACGCCCAGATCTTGCGCCCGATCTCGACGACCGAGCCGCCGAAGAAGCTCACGCCGACCAGCCAGCCGATGCCCTCCGGGTAGGTCGATCCGTTTCCGAGCACGTCTGCCGAGACCGAGAACCAGTCGATGGCCGGCACGATGAGGCCGTGCGTGAGCAGCGTCGCCA
>CAYPVZ010000032.1:251-15698 GCA_964414235.1 uncultured Rhodothermales bacterium
GGCCGCTGGCGGAGCCAGCCGCCGATGCCGAACTCGACCGTCATCAGCGCCCCGTAGCCCCAGATCAGACCCAGCGGAAGCAACAGTCGCACATCCAGCAGAGCGGCCGCCACGGCCTGGACGGCGGCGACCGCCAGCGCGGCGGCCGTCAGTTCGCGCTGGGTGACGAGGCCGCGTGGAACGGGACGCTCGGGACGAAACTGGCGGTCCGTCTCGCGGTCCTTCCACTCGTCCGCCACGCGGAGCTGAAAGAAGGCACCGAGGCTGACGACGAACGCGACGACGACGGCGCCCCAGCCCGGACCATCGGCGCCGCGGAGGGCCGCGGAGGCGCAGGCTACGCCACCGGCGAAGGCGAGCACGAGCGGCCCGTGCGCGGGCAGCGGGAAGCGCTCCTGGAGGTAGGTCCACGCGCGGCGAGCCGGCGGGGCAGCGGGGGCGAGCATGGACGCCAAGCTAGGCCTCGCGACACCGCCGTCCCTGGGTCAGATGAACCACCCCGAGGGCTCCGCGTACCCCGGGGCCCCTCTCCCGCCATGCCCGACGCTTTCACGATCCTGGCCGGCCCCGGCCCGCTCGCCGCCGCCGCCGTCCACGACGGCCACGACGTCCACCCCGAGACGCTCCCCCACTTCGCGCTCGACGCCGCCGGCCGCCTCCGCGAGGAAGACCCCTTCACCGGCCACCTCACCGACATCGCCCCGACGCGCGTCGTGGGCAAACGGTCGCGGTTCGAGGTCGACCTCAACCGCCCGCGCGAGGGCGCCGTCTACCGCACGCCCGAGGACGCGTGGGGCCTCACGGTCTGGCAGGCCGGGCTTCCGGACGCCGTCGCCGATCGGTCGCTGGAGACCTACGACGCCTTCTACCGCGCCGTCGGCGAGCTGCTGGCGATGAAGATCCGCGAGTACGGGTCGGTCGTCGTCTACGACCTCCACAGCTACAACCACCGCCGCGAGGGGCCGGACGGACCCGAGGCCGATCCCGAGGCCAACCCCGAGGTCAACCTCGGCACGGGCACGCTCGACCGCGCGCGTTGGGGCGGCCTCGTGGACCGGTTCATGGACGACCTCCGCGACGGCGCCGCACAGGCCGGGCTGGAGGACCTCGACGTGCGCGAGAACGTCAAATTCCAGGGCGGTCACTTCTCGCGCTGGATCCACGAGCGGTTCGGGAGCGACGCCTGCGTGCTGGCCGTCGAGTTCAAGAAGACGTTCATGGACGAGTGGACCGGCGAGCCGGACGAGGCGCACCTCGACGCACTCCGCGAGGCCCTCGCCCACACGGTCCCGGGCGCCCTGGAGGAACGCGAGCGGGCCACGCCGTGACGCCCGACGTTCTCCGACAGCGTCTCCGCGACGGCCTCCGCAGCGGCAGCCCCGTCCGCCTCGACCTGGAGGGCAACGGTGTCGTGTTCGTGGACCACGCCGTGCCCGTCCTGACGGTCCACCGCTGCGCCGGGACTGCAACGGGCGACCCGGCCCTCGACGCCCGCGCGACCTGCGCCGCCGCCCACAGCCTCGTCACGACGAGCCCGGCCTACGTCGTCGCCTCCGACCCGGACCCCGAGCGCGCCCGCCAGTCGGTCGCCGCCGTCGCCGACGTGCTCGGCGAGGTCGCCGGCGAGGTGTTCGTCGTCGAGGTGTGGTCCCCGCTCGACCTCGACGGACACGACGAGACCGACCCGTTCGACCGCGCGCCGGGCTTCACGATCTACACCACCGAGGACGAGCCAGAGCCCGAGACCGTCGGCGCGCTGTGCGACGCGCTCTCGGGCATCGAGATCGCCGGCCAGGGCGCCGACGTGGCGCACGTCGTGACCCCGGCCGTCTCGCCGCCGGGCCTCCCGCCGCTCGACCTGCCCGGACCCGTCCTCGGGCTGGCCGTCGACGCCGTGTTCCACAACCGGCGCGACGGAGAGTTCTATCCGCAGGTGCTCGACCAGGTGCGCGAGGCGCTGGCGCCCGCCCTCCGCGAGGCGGCGACGGCCCAGACCGGCGCCCCGCTGGCGACGCTCGCGCGGACCGCGCTGGAGCCCGCCGCCGAGGTCGTCGACCGCGGCCTGTCCGAGGTCTCCAGCGCCTTCGGCCTCCTCCTCCAGGTCACCCCCGTCAACGCCGATGCGGCGTGGGAGGACTTCCACGCGGCCCGGTGCGAGCAGGCCCCTGAACTCCTCTACCGCCCGCTCACCTTCGACCCCGATGACGCGCGCCGCGCCCTCTTCGCGCTGCCACTGGACGAGGTGGAGGACCCGGTCGTCGAGGCCCTGCTCCGTGAGTGCCGCGACGAGATCGAGGCGCACATCCGGATGATCCTCGACGTCGACACGCCGCAGTTCCTGCCGACGAGCGTCCGCGTCTACGGCACGCCCGACGACGACCTCGTCGATCTCGCCCGCCAGATCGTAGCCGCGCTCGACGCGAGGCCGCCGGCCACTAAGGGCGAAGAGGTCGTCGGCGCGACGGCGTTCGCGGCGGCGGCGCGGGCCGAGCTGGAGACCTACCACGCGCAGTTCGACGCCGTCCCGACCGAGGTCGACATCCGCCACGACCTGCCAGGCACGCTGATGGTGTCGAGCGGCCGGCTCCTCATGGGCGCGCACTACCAGGTCTCGGCCAACCGTGTGCCCGCGCTGCTGGCGCACGAGGTCGGGACGCACGTGCTGACGTACGCCAACGGCAGCGCCCAGCCGCTCCGCCAGCTCCGCGACGGGCTGGCGGGCTACGAGGACCTCCAGGAAGGACTCGCGGTCCTCTCGGAGTGGCTCGTCGGCGGCCTCACCGCCGGCCGCTTCCGGATCCTCGCCGGCCGCGTGCTCGGCGCCGCCACGCTCGTCGAGGGCGCCGACTTCGTCGAGACGTTCCGCGTCGTGCGCGACGAGGCCGGGCTGAGCGAGCGCGGCGCGTTCGGCGTCACGCTCCGACTGCACCGCGGCGGCGGGCTGACCAAGGACATGGTCTACCTCCGCGGCCTCCGCGACCTCCTCCGCCACCTCGCCGACGGCGGTGAGTTCTGGCCTCTTTTCGTCGGCAAGCTCGGCCTTCGCCACCTCGACGCCGTCGAGGACCTCCGAACCCGCGGCGTCCTCGTCACGCCCCCCCTCCGCCCCCGCTACGCCGACGACGAGGCCGCGCTCGCGCGCCTCGACCAGGCTCGCGCGGGCCTCTCCGTCCTGGACCTCCTCTAGAGTTCTGGGGTCAGGTTCGGAGTTCGATCTCCCAGACCTGGACTCCGAACCCTGCAACCGAACTCCCCATGCGCATCGCCTTTCTGATCAACTCCTTCGATACCGAGAAGGAGACGTACACGACCACGCGGCTGGCGCTGGCGGCCCACAAGGCCGGCCACGACGTCCGTTACCTCTCGGTCGAAGACTTCGTCTGCGACCCCGACGACTCCATCAAGGTGCGCACGCGGGCGCCGGGCGGGACCTACAAGACGCCGCACACCTTCTGGGCCGGGGTCCACGACGACGGCGTCGAAGAGCGCCTGCCGATCGACGAGATCGACGCGCTCGTTCTCCGCAACGACCCGGCCGACGATGCGGGCGCGCGGCCGTGGGCCCAGTCCGCCGGCATCATCTTCGGGCAGATGGCGGCCCGGCGCGGCGTCATCGTGCTCAACGACCCCGACGGGCTGGCGAAAGCCGTCAACAAGGTCTACTTCCAGCGCTTCCCGCGCTCGGTCCGGCCCAAGACGCTCGTCACGCGCCACGCCGAGGACGTCCGCCAGTTCATCGACGACCATGGCGGCGACGCCGTCATCAAGCCGTTCCAGGGCTCGGGCGGCGAGGGCGTCTTCGTGGTCCGCGAGGGCGACCACGCCAACCTCAACCAGATCATCGACGCCGTCTGCGTCAACGGCTACATGGTGGTCCAGGAGTTCCTTGAAGCCGCCGCCGGCGCCGACACGCGGATGTTCCTGATGAACGGGGTCCCGCTCCAGCGCGATGGCGTCTACGCCGCGTTCCGGCGCGAGGGCGCCGAGGGCGACATCCGGAGCAACATGAGCGCGGGGGGATCCGCGAACGCGGCCGAGATCGGCGACCGCGAGTTGGAGATCGCCGAGCTCGTGCGGCCCCAGCTCGTCCAGGACGGCATGTTCCTCGTCGGGCTCGACATCGCGGGCGGGGTGCTCTTGGAGGTCAACGTGTTCAGCCCCGGCGGGCTCGGCAGCATCGAGGCGACGACCGGCGTCGACTTCACCGGCGACGTGATCGAGGCCGTCGAGCGAAAGGTGGGGGCACGGCGCGGCTACACGCAGCACTTCACGAACGTCACGCTGGCGACGCTGTAACTCGGCGGCACAGCCGACGACGTCCCCGAAACGCCAGACGGCCCACCCCGGCACGGATCGGGGTGGGCCGCTGACCTGCAGTCCGTAAGGACAGCGAGGCTCCCAGCCGCGGCGTGTGCCGCGATGACACAGGGTACGACATTTGAAACGATTCGCCACTGAGAGCCGACGCGCAATCCCACTAGTACACCAATACTACCGATCGTTGACCCGCCAGTCAGTCGCGGCGGAATCGCATTCGGTCGCGCGGACGGACACGCCCCCAGGGCTGGCCGCCGACCCGGACCTCCTGCCAGCCCGAGCCGGCCTCCGCCTCGCCAATCTCGACGGCATCATCCACCGCCAGCTGGCGGCGGACGGCGTCCTCGGCGGAGCGGGCGCGGGCAAAGGTGACGGGACCCGAGGTGGGGGCGAGTTCGAACTGCGGCATGACGGGGACGGGGTTCGGAAACGCTTCCGAGAGGTAATCGTATGGGGAGACAGCCCGGAACGAGGCCCGGAGCAGCCCGGTGCCCCGTAGACGGTACGACCAGCTGTTGTTTTCCATGTCCACCGAGACCCGTCACGACACGACGGCGCCTGCCCCCGCGACCACGGGCGGCGACGGCGCCACCACCGAGGCCGTCGCGGCCGTCGCCACCGAGCCCGCCGCGATGCAGACCGGCGCCGACACGGCCGAGGGAGCCGGCCTGAGCCTGAAAGGCGCCCCGGACCACGTCGAGGACGACTTCCTCCCGATCAACGGGACCGACTACGTCGAGTTCTACGTCGGCAACGCCAAGCAGGCGGCCCACTTTTACGCCGCTGCCTTCGGCTTCCGGATCGTCGCCTACCGCGGGCCCGAGACGGGCCACCGCGAGGCGGCGAGCTATCTGCTGAAGCAGGACAAGATCCGGTTCGTGTTCACGACCGCGATCCGTTCGGACTCCCCCGTCGCCGAGCACGTCGCGAAGCACGGCGACGGCGTCAAGGACATCGCCCTCTGGGTCGACGACGCCCGCCAGTCGTTCGAGGAGGTCAAGACGCGCGGGGCGACCATCGTCCGCGAGCCCGAGGTGCTGGCGGACGAGAACGGCCAGGTCGTAGTCGCCGCCATGGGGACCTACGGCGACACGATCCACACGTTCGTCGAGCGGAGCGCCTACGACGGCCCGTTCCTCCCCGGCTTCGTGGCGGTCGAGAACCCGCACTGGCAGCCCGAGCCCGTCGGCCTGAAATACGTCGACCACTGCGTCGGGAACGTGCACCTGGGGGACATGGACACGTACGTCCAGTACTACTCGGACACGATGGGCTTCCGGAACCTCCTCCACTTCACCGACGAGGCGATCTCGACCGAGTACTCGTCGCTGATGTCGAAGGTGATGTCGAACGGGAACGAGCGGATCAAATTCCCGATCAACGAGCCGGCCCAGGGTAAGAAGCGGAGCCAGATCGACGAGTACCTCGACTTCTACGACGGCGCCGGCGTCCAGCACATCGCCCTCGCCACCGACGACATCCTCGACACGGTCTCGAAGCTCCGCGCCCGCGGCGTCGAGTTCCTGACGGTTCCGACGACGTACTACGACGAGCTCCAGGGCCGCGTCGGCACGATCGACGAGCCCGTCGACCAGCTGGCGGAGCTCGGCATCCTCGTCGACCGCGACCCGGACGGCTACCTGCTGCAGATCTTTACCAAGCCCGTCGAGGACCGCCCGACGGTCTTTTACGAGATCATCCAGCGCAAGGGCGCCCGGACCTTCGGCGAGGGCAACTTCAAGGCGCTCTTCGAGGCCATCGAGCGCGAGCAGGAGCGGCGCGGCAACCTCTGAGGGTTCGGGGTGGGGCGGTTCGGGGTTCAGGGTTCCTGGCCCCAACCGCCAGCCTCTCCCCCGCGCGAACCGTGAACTCCGAACCCTGAACCACCATGGCCTTCTACCACCGCCTCGGCGAGCTCCCGCCCAAGCGCCACACCCAGTTCCGCCGGCCCGACGGCGCCCTCTACACCGAGGAGGTCCTCGGCGAGGAGGGCTTCTCGGGCATCGGGAGCATCGCCTACCACATCCACCCGCCGACGCTCGTCGAGGCCGTCGGCGAGCCGGAGGCCTTCGGGCCGGTCTACGCCGACGAGGCGTTCCTCCGGCACCGCCACTTCCTCGGGCCCAAGGTGGAGCCCGGCGGCGACTGGTGGAGCGGGCGCGTCTACATCATGGGCAACAAGGACATCGACATGGCGCTCTGCGCGCCGACCGAGCCGATGCCCGAGGACACGTTTTACAAGAACGCGACGCACGACGAGCTGATCTACGTCCACGACGGCGAGGGCCGGCTGGAGTCGGTCCTCGGGACCGTCGAGTTCCGCCAGGGCGACTACGTCCACGTCCCGCGGACGCTCACGCACCGCTGGGTGTTTACCGGCGAGACGCAGCCGCGCCTGCTCGTGCTGGAGGCGCCGACCGACTTCCGGCCGCCCAAGCGCTACCGCAACGACATGGGCCAGCTCCTGGAGCACAGCCCCTACTGCGAGCGTGATTTCCGTCCCCCCGGCGACTTGAACACCATCGACCAGGCGGGCCGGTTCACGGTAAAGATCAAGAAGCACGGCACGCTGTTTCCGTTCGTCTACCGGTACCACCCGTTCGACGTGGTGGGGTGGGATGGCTACATGTACCCGTCGGCGTTCTCGATCCACGACTTCGAGCCGATCACGGGCCGCGTCCACCAGCCGCCGCCGGTGCACCAGACGTTCGAGGCGCGCGGGTTCGTCGTGTGCTCGTTCGTCCCGCGCCTGTTCGACTACCACCCGGACGCGATCCCGGCGCCGTACAACCACTCGAACATCGACTCGGACGAGGTCCTGTACTACGCCGAGGGCGACTTCATGTCGCGCAAGGGCATCGGGCGCGGCTCCTTCACGCTCCACCCCGGCGGCATCCCGCACGGCCCGCACCCCGGGACCACCGAGGCGAGCATCGGCGCCAAGGAGACGCACGAGCTGGCGGTGATGGTCGACACGTTCGCGCCGCTCAAGCTGACGCAGGCCGCGCTCGACATCGAGTCGCCGGACTACATCCTCTCGTGGCAGCCCGAGAAGCACGGGCACCCGCTGCCGGACGCCGCGCCGATCCCGCCCGGCACCACGGTCTCCGGCGACGGACAGGCCGGCGGCGTCCCCGACTCGCCGCCCCTCGACGCCGCACGCGGCTAGGCGTCCGTTTCCTTCCCCGACGCCCCGCCAGTCCCCCGCTGGCGGGGCGTCTCGGCATCGCCCACATGGCTTCCGACACGCCCGACACGTTCCCCTTCGGCCAGGCTGTCGCCTGGACGCCCACGCCCGAGCACGTCGCCGGCACCAACCTCGCCCGCTTCTGGACGACCCTCGGGCTGGCGGACTACGCCGCCCTCGAACGCTGGGCCCTCGACGACGTCGGCCGGTTCTGGGACGCCGTCTTCGACGACCTCGGCATCGAGTTCTCCCAGGCCTACACGACGGTGCTCGACACGTCGGACGGCATCGAGCGGCCGCGGTGGTGCGTGGACGGGCGGATGAACGTCGTCCACAACGCCCTGGACCGCTGGCGGGACACGGAGACCTGGGAGCGCGACGCGATCCGCTACGAATCCGAAGAGGGCGAGACGCGGGCGCTGACGTACCGCCAGCTGCACGCCGAGGTCGAGGCGTGCGCGGCCGGGCTCCGGGCGCACGGGCTCGGGCCGGGCGACGCCGTCGGCCTCTATCTGCCGATGATGCCCGAGATCGTCGTCGCCTTCCTCGCCGTCGCGCGCATCGGCGGGATCATCCTGCCGCTGTTCTCCGGCTACGGCGCCGAGGCCGTCGCGACGCGGCTCAACGACGGCACCGCGAAGGCCCTCGTCGTGGCCGACGGCGCCCCGAGGCGGGGCAAGGCGGTTCCCATGAAGGCGACGGCCGACGAGGCGCTGGCGGACGTGCCGAGCGTCGAGTCCGTCGTCGTCGTCTCGCGAATGGGGCTGGATGTACCGATGACGGAGCGCGACGTGACCTGGGAGGCGCTCATGGACGCCGGCCGCCAGTCCGGCGAGGGCGCCTGCGCGGACACCGCGGCCGAGGACCCGGTCATGCTCATCTACACCTCCGGCACGACGGGCACGCCCAAGGGCGCCGTCCACACGCATTGCGGCTTCCCCATCAAGGCCGCCCAGGACATGCGCCACCCGATGGACGTCCGAAAAAGCGACGTGGTCTGGTGGATGAGCGACATGGGCTGGATGATGGGCCCGTGGCTCGTCTTCGGCACGCTCCTCAACGGCGCCACGATGGTGCTGTTCGACGGCGCGCCCGACGTGCCGGACGTCGACCGGACGTGGGCCGTCTGCGAGCGCCAGGGCGTCACGCTGCTCGGCCTCTCCCCCACCCTCGTCCGCGCGCTCCGGCCGCACGGCGCCGAGCCCGTCCGCCGCCACGACCTCTCGTCGATTCGCGCGATCGGGTCGACGGGCAGCCCGTGGGACCCCGAGAGCTGGCGGTGGCTCTTCGAGACCGTCCTCGACTCCAAAAAGCCGATCCTCAACTACTCCGGCGGCACCGAGATCTCGGGCGGCATCGTCTGCGGCAACCACGTCCAGCCGCTCAAGCCGACCGGCTTCCCCGGCCCCGTCGTCGGGATGGACGCGGACGTGGTGGACGAGACCGGGGCGCCCGTGCGCGGCGCCGTCGGCGAGCTGGCGATCCGCCAGCCGTGGATCGGCATGACGCGCGGCTTCTGGGGCGACGAGGGCGACGCGCGCTACCTCGACACCTACTGGAAGAAACTCCCCGGCCTCTGGGTCCACGGCGACTTCGCGGCGGTCGACGCCGACGGACAGTGGTTCCTCCTCGGCCGCAGCGACGACACGATCAAGGTGGCCGGCAAGCGGCTCGGCCCGGCCGAGGTCGAGGCCGCGCTGAACGCCGCGCCCGAGGTCCTGGAGAGCGCCGCCATCGGCGTGCCCGACGACGTCAAGGGGCAGGCCGTCGTCGCCTTCGCCCGACTGGCGGACGGCGTGGACGCCTCCGAGGCGCTCCGCCAGTCGCTCGTGGATCGCGTCGCGGACGCGCTCGGCAAGGCGCTCCGCCCGAAGGCCGTCTACTTCGTGGATGCGCTGCCGAAGACGCGCAACGCCAAGGTCATGCGCCGCGTGATCCGGGCGGCCCACCTCGGCGGCGACCTCGGCAACGTGACGGCGCTGGAGGACGAGGCGGCCGTCGAGGCCATCCGGCAGGCGCGGTAGCTCGATCGCGCCGGAGCAGAAACGGGGACGGGCATGCCATAGACGTGGGTGTGCCTGCGAGCAAGACCGTTGTGCGCGGATGGCCTGGAGCCGTCTCTTAGGCGGCAATACACGCGCCTATATTTCCGAATCCCGCCCTTTATGCAGCCGCCTGTGCTGCCGAGTGGACTCGTGCTTGACGTCACCCTCTACCGAACGAGCGTCGGCCTCTTCGTCGCTGCCGCAACGCTCGCCGTCGGCGGCGTCCTCACATTCGCGTGGCCTTCAGTGCCGTCCGCCACCCTCTGGTTGAGCGGCGTCGGGGTCGGCCTTCTCGGCTTCGTCGCAGGAGCGGCCTACGCCGTCACCTCTCGTCCGGCGGATCGGTGGTGGCGGGCGCTCGCCGTAGGCGCTGCCCTCGCCGTCACGAGCTACGCCGTGGTCCCGGCTGCGAGCGCCGTGTCGAGCATGACCTTTTTCTGGTTTCACAAGGCCGACGTGGAGCGCATCGCCGCGATCCTCGCCTCTGCCGAGAACGCATCAGGGACGAGAACGGGCGCGCGATGCCGAGGCCTGGAGCGAGCGGAGTGCGCGGCACTCGCAGATGTGCTCAGCAGCCTCGGCGCGTCCCTTGCGTCAGGCGGGTTCGAACGGCGTGGCCCCCTCGCCTCTGTCTGGTTGCGAGGCGACTACCGCGCCGTGAAATGCGGGTCGGGCAGATCGTGCGACCTCGGTTGGTCGATTCCGGCCGGTGGAGGCTGGCGGCTCGTCGCATCGTAGGGCGTTCAGCCGAACCTGTAGTTGCCAACGCAGGACCTTAGCGCTCAAACCCGTTCCCACCTTCTCTCGCCTCTGCCAGTCGGCCGCGCCCTCTGCCCTGTGCGGCTGAACTGCAGGCTGTTCGCCCCCCTCCCCATCGCCCCCGCCCCTCGATGAGCCGCTTCGGCCCCGCCCCTCTCGCCTTCTTCGAGGCCGTCTACACGAACCCCGCCCCCTGGGACATCGGGGCGGTCCAGCCGGACATGGCCGCCCTGCTGGCGGACTACCCGCCGGAGGGGACCGTCCTCGACGTCGGCTGCGGCTCCGGCGACCTCGCCATCCACGTCGCCGAACTCGGGCTCCCCGCCCTCGGCGTCGACTTCGTGGACGAGGCCATCGCCCAGGCCCTCGCCAAGCGGGACGCGCTCCCGCCCGACGTCGCCGCGCGCCTCGACTTCCGCGTCGCCGACGCCCTCCACCCCTCCCGCCTCGGGCCCCCGTTCGGCGCCGTCGTGGACTCCGGGTTCTTCCACCTGTTCACCCCCGAGGCAGGCGACGCCTACATCGAGGACCTCGCGCGGGCGATCCGCCCGGGCGGGCGGCTCTACCTCCATGCCTTCGCCGTCGAGTTCCCGATCCCCAACGTGCCGCGTGCGGTCACCGAGGCGGAGGTGCGGGAGCGGTTCGTGCCGGAGCGCGGCTGGCGCGTCCTCGACGTCCGCGCCGGGGGCTTCCTGAGCCGGGTGGCCCCGGACCCGACGCCGGCCACGCTCGCGTGCGTGGAGCGCGTCGAGCCCGCGTAAGGGACGACGGATCTCCCCCACGCCCGGCGCCCCCGCCCCGCTGGCGGCCCGCACCGACGGCGCGGACGACGCCCCCCTCTCGCCAGAGCATCACCGCCAGCGCGCCGCACGTCAAAGCCAACGCGCGGGCCGTCAAAGCCAGCGCGCTGCACGTCGAAGCCATCTCACGGGACGTCGAAGCGATCTCACGGCACGTCGAAGCCATCTTACGGCACGTCGAAGCCATCTTACGGCACGTCAACGCCATCTCACGGCACGTCAACGCCTGCTAACCGGACACCCTGTCATGCTCGCCGTGCATCAAAGCCAAGTCGCGGCCCAGAAAAGTGCGCTCACCTGACACGATGTCCAGCGCGCCGGGCACGACCGCGGTCTGTCGGCTCTCCGAACGCGCGCCCCGAGCCCAACGGACGACCGCCTCCGCCAGCGCGGCGCTCCTCCAAAAAAAGGGGCCCGAGCCAAAGCTCGAGCCCCTCGCCTGACGGTCGGGCCGGCTAGCGAACCGCCGGGTCGTTGTAGTACACGTTCGAGGCGCCGTACTCGTCGTAGCGGCTCTGGACGTAGTCGCGGTCGTCGTCACGCGGGTGGACGCCCACCACGACGCCGCCCTCCTTCACGTCACGCTCGTAGGCGTGCGCCGTTTCTTCGGGGATGCCGGCCCCGACGAGCGCGCCGACGAGGCTGCCCGCCGCGCCGCCCGCACCGGCTCCGGCGAGCGCGCCGGCGATGGGCCCGGCGATGGCGCCGATGCCCGGGATGAGGATGGCCCCGCCGACGCCGGCGATGGCGCCGATGACGCCGCCCGCCGTCCCGCCGATGGCGGCACCGGCACCGGCGCCCTCCATGGCCTTCGAGCCTTCCTTGATCTCGACCTGGTCCACGTCGCGGTCGTAGTAGTGCTTCTTGGTGTCCTCGGACATGATCACGTGGATGTCCTCGTCGGTGTAGCCGCGGTCGCGGAGGTCGGCGTAGGCGCGGTCCGCCTTCTCATAGTCGCCGAATGTGCCCGTCATCATCGGGCGGTCAGAATAGTCAGCCATGGGGTCTACCAGGGTTGGTGGGATAGGGCGTCTGAGAGCCGATCGGGGGCGCCATCGTTCCGCCCCGTAACCGCTTCCGCCGATGCCCCAGACGCCGTCCGGGGCGCTACCGACGCCGGATTCAGCGCCGCCGACGGAACCCCGCGTAGGCCTCTCGTTTGCGAACCCCGCCGCCCGCTCCGAGGTACCTGCCTCCCTCCCCTTTCCCATCCCCATGACGACCCGCACGGCCACCGCCCACTGGTCCGGCGCCCTCTCCGACGGCTCCGGCGCCATCTCCACCGAAACCGGCACGCTCTCGGAGGTGCCCTACTCCTTCGACACCCGCTTCGGCGACGGCACGAACGGCACGAACCCCGAGGAGCTGCTCGGCGCGGCCCACGCCGGCTGCTTCACGATGGCCGTCTCGAACGCGCTCGCCAAAGCCGGCCACCCGCCGGAGCGCGCCGAGACCGAGGCCCAGGTCCACCTCCAGAAGGTCGAGGGCGGCTTCGAGATCCCCTCGATCCACCTCGTGCTGACGGCCGACGTGCCCGGCATCGCCGAGGACGAGTTCCAGCGGATCGCGGCCGACGCCAAGGAGAACTGCCCGCTCTCGAAGGTGCTCCGCGCCGCCGAGATCACGCTCGACGCCACGCTCCGCTCGTCGTAGGTGGCCGCTCCCGAGGTCTGGCGCCAGCCGTTCACCGTCCGCGCGTACGAGGTCGGCCCCGATGAGCGGGCCTCCGTGCTCACCGTCGCCGACTACTTCCAGGAGGCGGCGGGCGAGCACGCGCGGGCCGGCGGCGTCGAGGGCTTCGACTTCGGCGGCCGGCACGGCACGTGGGTGCTCCACCGCCTCCGGATCCGGCTCGCCGAGCGCCCGCGGATGCGCCAGCGCGTCGAGGTCGAGACGTGGCCGAGCGGGCGCGACCGCGTCCGCGCGTCCCGCGACTACCGGCTCTGGGGCGACGGCCCCGCCCCGCTGGCGGTCGGCACCAGCGCGTGGTTCGTGATCGACGTCGAGCGCCGCCGGCCCGTGCCGCTGCCGGCCGGCCTGGAGGCCTTCGGCCCGGCCGAGCCCGCCTCGGCGCTCGCGTTCGGAGATCCGCCCGTCGCGCCCGAGGCCGTCGAACACGCCCGCACGTTCGCCGTCCGCCGCTCCGACCTCGACCGTGTGGGCCACGCCAACAACGTCCGCTTTCTCGAATGGGCGCTGGAGGCACTGCCGTCGGACGCCGGGCTCCGCGAGATCGAGGTGCTCTACCAGGCCGAGGCCGTCGTCGGCGACGCCGTCGTCTCGGAGGCTGGGCCGCTGGCTGGGGGCGCCCGCGCGCACCGCCTGAGCCGGGAGGCCGACGGCACACCCTTCGCTCTCGCCCGCACCCTCTGGTCATGAAACGCATGCTCCCGTACTTCGCCCTCGCCCTCGTCCTCTTCGTCGGCTACCGGCTGTTCTTCAGCGGCGGCGCGCGCGAGTCGACCGACACGGTCGTCGCGGCCATCGCCGACGGCGCGACGGTCATCGACGTGCGCTCCGATGCCGAGTGGGCCCAGGGCCACGTCGCGGGCGCGATGCACGTCCCCGTCGGCGCCGACGACTTCCGCCAGCGCGTCGATGGGCTGGACCGGAGCGCGCCGGTCTACCTCTACTGCGCCTCGGGCGCGCGGAGCGGGCGGGCGGCGCGCACGCTGGAGGGCATGGGCTTCGAGCGCGTCGTCAACGCGGGCGGGTTCTCGCGGCTGGCGGCGGCCGGCGCTCCGGTCGAGCGGTAGCTATCCGGCCACGACCGGCTCGGGCTCGGCCCTCGCTTCGATCGTCGCGAGCAGATCGGCCATCTCCTGCTGCCCCTCGTCGACGCGGCGAACGACGACGAACGCGGCGGCCGTCGCGCCGAGCGTGACCGCCAGCACGCCGAGGAAGAAGAGGCCCACGGCGAGCGACTCGCCCCCGGCCTCCGGCGACATCCGGCTGGCGATCCTCCCCCCAACGCTCATGAGGATCCACAGCGCCCACCACAACCCGACGGGGATCGACCGTCGCTCGCCGAACTCGACGCCGAGGTCGGCGGGGTCGGCCGCCTCTGCGATCTCGCGCATGATCTGGTACGGAATGTAGAGGTTGGCGAACGGAATGAAGTAGCCGCCGGCTGCCCAGCCCAGCGAGCGTTCCGTCGGCGCGCCCGAGAGCGGCTCGGTGATCCGATAGGCTGCCATCTTCCACCGGGCGAACGCGACGGCCGTCGACACGAACGCGATGCCGATCACGACGTCCGGGACGATGCCGGTGTAGAGCGGGACCAGCGCGTAGAACGCCGAGCCGCCGATCAGACAGGCGCCGTAGACGCCGAGCAGGATCTGCGTGAGCCGGGCACGCTCGTGCGCCGTTTCGAGGAGGTCCGGGTCGGGAGCCCGGCGGGAGGTGACGAATGCGTCGAGCAGCAGGTCGCTCACAGGGCGATCACGGTGGCGTTGAGGACGTGGTCGACGGCGCGGACGCGGTCGAGCGTCGCCTCATCGGGCTGGCCGTCGAAGCGGATGCGGGCGCAGGCGGCCTCGGCGCCCTCGAAGACGAGGTTCTCCATCTCCTGCACGTTCCAGCCGGCCTCGCGCATCTCGCCGAGCACGCCCGCCAGCACGCCGACGCGGTCGAGGTGGCGCACCGTGAGCAGGTGCGTGGCCGGCGTCTGCGCCGCCAGGTTGACGCCGTTCTCGACGCGGCCCGTCGCCGCGTACGTGAGCACGATCCGGGCGGCCTCCTGGCCGATGGCCTCGGTCGCCTCGTCGGTGCTCGCGCCCACGTGGTGGGTGATGTAGGCGGCGTCCGCCAGCGGGTGCGCGAAGTCGCCGGCCTTGAACGACGGCTCGCCAGCCGGCACGTCGGTCGCGTAGCGGAGCCGCCCGGCGGCAACGGCGGCCGCGACGGCGTCCTCGTCCACGACGTCGGCGCGCGACGTGTTGACGAGCGCCGCCCCGTCGCGCATGGCCTCGACGAACGCCGCGTCGACGAGGCCGGCCGTGTCCGACGTCGAGGCCACGTGGACGGTGACGGCGTCGGACTGGCGGGCGACGTCGAGCGGCGTGGCGGCGCGCACGACGCCGAGGTCGCGCGCGGCCTCGTCGGTCAACGACCGGCTCCAGGCGACGACCGGCATCCCGAACGCCTTCGCGCGGGCGACGACCTCGCGGCCGATGGCGCCGAGGCCGAGGACGCCGAGCGTCCGGCCGCGCAGCCCGCGGGCGCTCGAAAACCCCTTCTTGTCCCACCGCCCGGCGCGCGCCGCGATCACGTTGTCCGGGATCCGCCGGTCGAGCGCGAGCAGCAGATCCCCCGTCCCCGTGGCCAGGTCGATGAGCTT
>CAYPVZ010000033.1:0-15540 GCA_964414235.1 uncultured Rhodothermales bacterium
TCGTCACCGCCCCCCGCGACGGCGAGCCGTTCGAGCGGATCGACTTCTCGGCCCTCTTCGAGCGCGACGGCCTGACGTTCGAAGAGCCCACGCCGCAGCTGTTCTCCTTCAACAGCCCGCTCGGCGCCTGCCCGGCCTGCCAGGGCTTCGGCCGCGTCCCCGGCATCGACGAGGACCTCGTCATCCCCAACCCCGAGCTCTCGCTCCGCCAGGGCGCCGTCGCCCCGTTCCGGACCGACAACTGGTCCAAGCACCAGAAGGCGCTCGTCCGCGTCGCCTCCAAGGAGGGCGTCGACCTCGACACGCCCTACCAGCTCCTCCCGAAGGCCCACAAGGACCTCGTCTGGGCGGGCCTCGGCGACTACGTCGGCATCGACGGCTTCTTCGCCTACCTCCAGAAGAAGCAGTACAAGATGCACTACCGCATCTACGCCGCCCGCTTCCGCGGCTACACGCGCTGCCCCGCCTGCGACGGCTACCGCCTCCGCCCGCAGGCGCTCCACGTCAAGCTGCGTGGCCCGGCCCTCGGCGGCGCCGAGGCGGGCGAGACCGCCTGGTTCCACATCGGCGAGGTCGCCGAGCTGACGACGGCCGACGCCAAGGCCTTCTTCGCCCGGGTCGAGCTCAGCCCGCACGACCAGGAGGTCGCCGGCCGCGTCCTCGAAGAGGTCCGCAGGCGCCTCGACTACCTCGTCGAGGTCGGCCTCGACTACCTCACCCTCGACCGGCTGGCGATGACGCTCTCCGGCGGCGAGACCCAGCGCATCAACCTCGCCACGTCGCTCGGCTCGTCCCTCGTCGGCAGCCTCTACGTGCTCGACGAGCCCACCATCGGCCTCCACCCGCGCGACAACGACCGCCTCATCTCGATCCTGGAGGGCCTCCGCGACATCGGCAACACCGTCCTCGTCGTCGAGCACGACGAGCAGATGATGCGCCGCGCGGACCAGCTCATCGACGTCGGCCCCGGCTCGGGCGCCCTCGGCGGCGAGATCATGTTCCAGGGCACCTTCGAGGAGGCGCTCGCAGACGACGCCAGCCTCACGGGCGCCTACCTCTCGGGCCGCAAGACCATCCCCGTCCCGGCCGAGCGCCGCGCCGTCGACCCGGAGCGCGTCATCACGGTCAAAGGCGCCCGCCAGCACAACCTCAAGCGCCTCGACGTCACCTTCCCCCTCGACGCGATCACGGTCGTGACCGGCGTCTCCGGCTCCGGCAAGTCCACGCTCGTCCACTCGACTCTCTTCGCCGGCCTCCACCGCCTCAAGGGCAACGACTTCGAGGGCAAGGTCGGCGCCCACGACCACATCGATGGCGCCGAACTCATCGAGACCGTCGAAATGGTCGACCAGTCGCCCATCGGCCGCTCGCCGCGCTCGAACCCGGTCACCTACATCAAGGCCTTCGACGCCATCCGGGAGCTGCTGGCGAGCACGCACCAGGCGCGCGTCCGCGGCTACCGCGCCGGCACGTTCTCGTTCAACGTCCCCGGCGGGCGCTGCGAGACGTGCCAGGGCGAGGGCGTCGTCCAGGTCGAGATGCAGTTCCTCGCGGACCTCTACCTGGAGTGCGAGGCCTGCCACGGCGCCCGCTTCAAGCAGGACGTGCTGGAGATCCGCTACAAGGGCAAGAATGTCGCCGAGATGCTCGCCCTGACGGTCGACGAGGCCGTCGCCTTCTTCGCCGGCCAGACGCGCATCGAGAACAAGCTGAAGACGCTCCAGGACGTCGGCCTGGGGTACCTCACGCTCGGGCAGCCGTCCAACACGCTCTCCGGCGGCGAGGCCCAGCGCGTCAAGCTGGCGGCGCACCTCAGCAAGAGCCACCAGGGCCACACGCTCTACCTCTTCGACGAGCCCACCACCGGCCTCCACTTCGACGACATCAAGAAGCTGCTGGCCGCCTTCAACGCGCTCGTCGAGGCGGGCCACTCCGTCGTCCTCATCGAGCACAACCTCGACGTCATCAAGGCGGCCGACTGGGTGATCGACATCGGCCCGGAGGGCGGCCGGCGCGGCGGCTTCGTCGTCGCCGAGGGCACGCCCGAGCAGGTGGCCGACGTCGAGGCGAGCCACACGGGCGCCTTCCTGCGCGAGATCCTGGCCTGAGGGGGCCCGCCTCGGTGCCGAGGCGGGGATCTCTCAGCTCCCTTTGATCCCCCCAAAGGCGGCGAACACGCTCGTCTTGTGGAGGATCTCGACGCGCTCGAACCCGGCCGTCCGGAGCCGGTCGAGCTGGTCCACCACCGGCCGCGGCGTGTCCTCCTTCTCGATGTAGGCGAACACGTGGTCGCGGAAGGCCTCGTCGCGCAGGCCCGTCAGGTAGTCGCCGTAGCGCCGCCACATCAGGTTCTGGACGGCAGGCACCGTGTGCGTCACCAGGTCGACGATCCAGAAGGCGCCGCCGGGCTTGAGGGACCGGTACACCGCCTCGAAGACCGCGTCCCACTCGGCGTCGGTGCGCAGGTGGTGGAGCATGGCCGCCGCCACGACGACGTCGTACCGCCCCGCTTCGAGATCCAGCTCGCGAACGTCCGACTGGAACGCGCGGACCTCGCCGCTCGTGGCCGCGGTGACTCGCTCAGCGGCCCGATCCAGCATCGGCCGGCTCAGGTCCACGAGGTCGACGCTCAGGCCCGGAAGCTCCGCCAGCAGCCGGAGCGCGTAGTTGCCCGCGCCGCAACCGAGGTCGAGCAGGTGCGTCGCGGTCGGCACGACCGCCGCGCTCGCCTCGGCGACGAGGTCGAGCACCAGCGGGGCGTCGATGGTCGTCGTCTGGCCGGTTTCGAGCGTCGAGAATCGTTCGACGTCGGCGTCGAAGCGCTGGCGGATCTCGTCGACGGTGGACTTCATGCGGGCCGGGTTCTGTCAGAGACGACACCACGCACGGGCACCGGCGTACGATCCCGTCCCTCCCCCTCGTCCCGGTGCCGGATCCCCTTCGCATCGCCCTCTTCACGGGCAACTACAACCACGTCGAGGACGGCGTCTCGCGCACGCTCAGCCGGCTCGTCGGCTACCTGCTCGACCAGGGCCACGACGTCCTCGTCCTCGGCCCGACCATCGACGAGCCCCTCGACCGCCCCGGCCGGTTCCTCGCCGTTCCCTCGGTCCCCATCCCCAGCCGGCCCGAGTACCGGATCAGCACCGGCTTCCCCGCTGCCGTGCGCCGCGAGGTGGAGCGGTTCGCGCCCCACGTCGTCCACATCGCCACGCCCGACGTGCTGGGCCACAAGGCGTTGAGCTGGGCACGCGACCTCGGCATCCCCGTCGTCTCGACCTACCACACGCACTTCGCGTCGTACCTCGACTATTACCGCCTCGGTCTGGCCGAAGGCCTCCTCTGGGCCGCCCTCCGCCGCTTTTACAACCGATGCGACGAGGTCTACGTCCCGACCCCGACGATGAGGGACGCCCTCCTCTCTCACGGCATCACGTCGACCATCCGCCTCTGGCCGCGCGGCATCGAGCTCGACCGGTTCACCGCGGAGGCCCGCTCCGCCGACTGGCGCCAGTCGCACGGCGTCGGCGCGGACGACGTCGTCGTCTCGTTCGTCAGCCGGCTCGTCAAGGAAAAAGGGCTGGACGTGTTCGCCGCGGTCGTCCGCCAGCTCCAGGCCGAGGGGCTGCCCGTCCAGCCGCTGATCGTCGGAAACGGTCCCGAGCGCGAGTCGCTTCAGGACGAGCTGCCCTCGGCCGTCTTCACCGGCCACCTGTCCGGGGCCGAGCTCGCGACCGCCTACGCGTCGTCCGACATCTTCCTCTTTCCGAGCGACACCGAGACGTTCGGCAACGTGACGCTGGAAGCCATGGCCTCCGGCGTCGCCGTCGTCGCCGCCGATGCCGCCGGGACCGCCAGCCTCATCGAGAACGGTCGCACCGGCCTGCTGTGCCCGCCCCGCGATGTGCCCGCGTTCCTCGACGCGGCGCGACGCCTCGTGCTCGACCCCGAACTCCGCCAGCGCCTCGGCAGCGTGGCTCGTCTCGACGCCCAGGCCTACGACTGGGGCGAGATTCTCGGGCGGATGGTCCGCTACTACGGCGGGGTTCTGTCCTAACGACAGGTCCGAAGCCGTCTCGACGTTTTTCGGGAGTAATCGGGCGGTTACTCAGGATGCGGGCGCAGGTCCAACACGCTGTGTTGACCAGGGTTAAGTCCTTGGTCCTCCTGATTCGATCCCGCTGACTCCATCTCGGGTTGGCTGGCCGACTATCGTTTTGTTCAGCTAAAGGACGGTTAGGATTCGGGTGCCCCCCTCGGCGGGAGGTGAAGGCGAAACGTTGGCCGTCGGATCGCTTCAGGGTCGCCGAGGTCGTACTGGCGCCGACGCCGACGCCGACGTGGGTCGAGCCAGCGGTTGTCTTCGAGGACCTGGAGCAAGGCCGGGAAGAACACGAGCGTGGCCGCCAGCGTCGCGCCGATCCCGACCACCGCCAGCACACCGATGGACCGGAGGCCCGGGTGCACGGAGAGCAGCAGCCCCCCGAATCCGATCAGGTTGGTGAGCGCGCCCATCGTGACGTGCTCACCGGTCGACCGGAGGACGCGGCGGATGGAGCCCCTCCCCTCTTCCTGGTAGCGATGCGCCAGGTGCACGCCGCCGTCGTTGCCAATGCCGAGCACCGTCGGCAGGACGACCAGGTTGTAGAACGTGAGCTGGACGCCAAACAAGACCATCAGCCCGAGCATCCAGGACAGACCCACCAGCAGCGGAGCCACGGCGATGAGGGTCCAGCGTGGCGACCGGAACGACAGGAAGACCAGGACGAAGACGAGCAGGAAGGTGACACCGACCATGAGGGGGCTCTCGTCCTGCATCAGCCGCAGCATGTCCGCTGCGACGAGCTGGGTGGAGGCCGCGTAGAAGGAGCCGCCCTCCGGCGTCGTCACCTCACCGATGAGCTCCGCGAAGCGGATCGAGCGGCGCCCGTCGGCCATGTTGCCCCGCGGGAAGACGATCACGAAGTTGCCGATCGTCCCGGCGCGCGTCATGAACGGGCGCGTGATGAACGCCGGGACGCTGTCGAGCGGGATGGGCTGGGTCGCGGAAGCCGCGCGCCGAAGCCGCGCGACCTGCCCCGTCGTGTCGGCCAGCAGGAATGGATCGCTCAGGACCTCTCGGATCTCGGCGAGGCGGTCGAGCTTGATGCGTGCCGTCGTGCTGTCGGTCGGGAAGCGTTCTTGAAGGCTCTCGACGGCCAGGATGAGGGAATCCTGGGTGGCCAGCGACTTGATGGCCTCGGAGACGGAGCGGACGTGTTCGGGCGAGTCGAGGAGGATGTACGCCGGGTTTCGTCGCTCCCCCTGCCCGAAGACGGGTTCCAGCGCAGCGGCCCGGCGGTTGTACTCCTCGTACTCCGGCTCCAGCTTCGAGAAGTCGTACTCGAACCGGACCTTCGGAATCGCCAGCAGGCAGACGATGGTCAGCACGAGGCAGATGAAGAGGACGGTCCGCGAGAACGGAAAGCGATGGTCGGGCTCGTAGACCGAGGCTTCGCCGCGGAGACGCAGGTTGAGCGCCCCCGTGCGCTCGGCGATGCTGAGGAGCGCCGGGAGCACGGTCAGCATCGAGATGAGGGCGAATAGGATGCCCAGGCCACCGATCAGACCGAACTCGCTAAAGCCCCGGAAGTCCGCCAGCTGGAGGACGAAGAGGGCGAACGCCGTCGTCATGGCCGAGACGGCGATGCCCTGGCCGGTGCTCGTGAACGTCTCCTCGACGGCCTCGGCCACGTTCTTCCCGCTCCCCCGCTCTTCGGCGTAGCGCGCGTAGAAGTGGATGCCGTAGTCGATGCCGAGCCCGAAGAGGACGAGCCCCAGCGTTGACGTCATCAGGTTGAGCGTCCCGAACGTGAGCCCCGCGACGCCAGCGGCCCACGAGAGGCTCATCAGGAGCGGCAGCGTCATGAGGATGGCCGTGAGCGGCGTCCGCAGCAGCTCGCTGAAGACGACGCGCCAGACTAGCCTCCCGCCCGTTCGCGCCTGGATCGACTTGTACAGGAAGTACAGGACGACCGCGAGGATCACCGAGAAGACGCCGGCCCCGAACGAATTGCTGACGTCGTTGGTGATGGACCTGACCTCGATGGTCTGGCGGAGCAGCCGGCCCGCCGCCGTCACCTCCATCCGCGCGTTGTACGACCTCGGTTTGACCGAGGCGATGGTCGTGTCGAGATCAGCGTAGAGCCGCTCGACGTAGCCGATGTTGGTCTGCGCCCCGGTCGGGTAGAAGCGGACGACGAGCGTCGTCGAGTCCGGGCTGATGAGGTACTCGTTGAGCGCCAGCTGGGCGAGGTCGGCACGGAGGCGGTCCCCCTCCTGCTGGCGGGCGAGGAGTGCGCTGTCGGCCCGGGTGTTGAACAGGTCGACGCGGAGCGGGTCCGTGGCGCTCCGGACCTGCTGCGCCTGGCCTCGGAGAAACGACTCCAGCCGGTCGAGCTCGTCGAGCGTGGCGAAGTAGAGCGCGTTCTCAGCGATGAACCGGACATCGCGTCGGAAGTCGGCCCGTGTGAAGTAGTCCCCTTCACCGTCCGGCCGCTGCATCGCCATCACGGCCGGCACGAAGGCCTCGGCGAACGCCACGTTGTCGTCGAACGACGGGCTGTGGATCGCCACGTCCACGGTCGTCTCCGCGCCGACGGTCTCCTGGAGCCGGGTGATGGCCTGGACGCTCGCATACTCCGGGGGGAGCAGCGTCACGATGTCCGTGTCGATCCGCAGCTTCAGCGCCTGCGAGACGCTGAGGGCCGACAGCGCGAGCGCAATCCCTACGACCAGCAGGGGGTGCGCGACGATCCAGCGCGGAACAGGACGGAGGCGTTCGAACACGGCCAGGTGGACGACTGCCGCAGACTATCACCATCCGGTGGACGCGCCCCTGCTTCCACGTGAAACGTCGGACGGGAATCGGGACTATCAGGCCGGTCGCGTTCACTTTCCTCTCCGCCAGCGGCTCTATGACGACGAATGACGGGCCCATCGTTCTGTTCGATGGCGTCTGCACTCTCTGCGACCGGTCGGTCCAGTTCATCCTGGACCATGACCCGGCCGGCGCCTTCCGTTTCGCTTCGCTCCAGTCTGAGGTCGGCCGCCAGCTCCTGCAGCGCTGCGGTCTAGAGCCCGGGGCGCTCGACTCGGTCGTGCTCGTCGAGGGGGATCGGTGCCTGACGCGCTCCGACGGCGCGCTCGGCATCGCGCGTCACCTCTCGCGTCCCTGGCGCTGGCTCGCCATCGGGCGTTGGGCGCCGCGCATCCTCCGCGACGCGGTCTACGATGGGGTTGCTCGCAACCGCTACCGCTGGTTCGGGACGCGTGAAGCCTGCCGCCTCCCTACCCCCGACCTTCGCGCTCGCTTCCTGGATGCCGACGAGCTCACCTCAGCCGCCGGACTGGCGACACCCGCGCGCGCGTCGTAGCCTCTCCCGCCCCCTTCCCCATTCCATGGCCCATACCTACGACTCTCTCTCCGTCGGCGACGCCTACGCCTTCTCACGGACCCTGAGCATGGACGACGTTCGTGCCTTCGCCGACGTTACCGGCGACGACAACCCGATCCACATCGACGAGGAGGCCGGCCGCCAGAGCCGCTTTGGACAGCCCGTCGTCCATGGCGTTTATCTCCTCGGCATCGCCTCCAAGGTGCTCGGGCGCGACTTCCCCGGCCCGGGGTCGATCGCCGTCTCCCTCTCGGCCAAGTTCCTCCGCCCGGTCCCCGTGGGCGAGGAGGTGACGATCGAGGTCAAGGTCGCCGAGAAGATCGAGCGGCACGGGCACATCCGGATGCGGATGTACGCCACTTGCAACGGCAAGATGGCGCTCGGCGGCGAGGCCGTCGTGATCCCTCCGCCAGCGGACGGCGCCGAGTAGCGTCTCGCGCTTGAAGCCACACGAAAAGGCCCGGCCATCGTCGTGACGGCCGGGCCTTTCCGTGTGTTGATCAGGGGGGCGTTACTCCGGGAGCTTCACAGGCTGACCGGAGGGAATCGCCTGCGACAGCGTGAGCTGGTTCATGATGGCGACGTCCTCCGCCGTGAGGCCTGGCGGAAGTGTGCGTCCCCGAAGGAGCGACTGAAGAGACGCGCCTCCTCTCGCCGTCGTCACTTCGAGCCGGGACGGCTCGCGGTTCAGGTAGCGACTATCGGTGAGGCGGACGAAACTGTTCGCCGTCGAACGGAAGGCGTTGCGGTACTGGCTGAAGCCGTTCGTCGACGTCAACCCGAGGATCTGATAGACGTTGCCGCCATACTCAATGAACGTCGCCGAGAACGCCACGGCGCCGTTCTGCTGCTGTGCCGCTCCTTCGACGCGGTAGGCCCGGTTTCCGTTGACGGAGACGGCGCCCTGTGACTGGACCTGGACGCCCTGCTGCGACGCCAGCGCCTGCCCCGCGGCCTGCGCGGACGACTGCTGGGCGAGCGTGAGCTGAATCACGGCCTGGCCGTTGGGTTCGCCCATGAGGAAGGCTGCGGGCGAGTTCTGCGTCTGCCAGCCCTGCGGGTAGCTCAGCCGGAAGCGAAGCTCTGGGTGGTAGAAGACGTTGCCTTCGGTGTAGCCCTGGCGCGGGTCCTCACCGAGCACGATCCCCTCCACCATGCGGAGATATTCCTGGGCTTCCACCTTCGTCCCCTGGTACCGCGGGTCGCTTGCCGCTAGCTGGGGGATCGTCTGGGCCCTCTCGCCCGGATCGGGGTGTGTCGAGAGGAAGTTGGGGACGCTCTGACCGGCCTCTTCCCCGAGGCGCTGGAGTGAGACGAAGAAGCGGGCCGCCTGAGTCGCGTCGTAGTCTGCAAACTCAGCGTACGCGACGCCCGCCATGTCGGCTTCCCGTTCGGCGCCGCGGCTGTACTTGAGCTGGAGGAGCTGAAGACCCGTCCCGCCGTAGTTCAAGATGCCTTCGGCAACGCGGCCCCCGCCGAGCACGCCGCCCAGGACGGCGGCCCCCAGCAAGCCGAACTGGTTCAACTGCGCACGTGCGGCCTGCTCCGATGAGTGGCGACCAAGCACGTGTCCGATCTCGTGCCCCAGCACAACGGCCAGCTGGGCCTCGTTCTCGACGTACGCCAGGAGGCCACGCGTAACGTAGACGTAGCCGCCGGGAAGCGCGAACGCGTTCACGACCGGCGAGTCCAGGACCCGGAAATGGAACGGCGTGTTTCGGATTTCCGCAGGCGTGTTGGGATCGGTGTAGGCACTGGTCTGGAGGACGTCCTGAGCTACACGCTCCACATAGGCCGTCAGCGCCGCATCTTCGTTGTAAACGCCGAACTGGGCCTGAATCTGCTGGTCGGCTTCCGTCCCAAGCTGGACCTCCTGCTGCCA
Source organism: uncultured Rhodothermales bacterium (assembly GCA_964414235.1). GTDB lineage: Bacteria > Bacteroidota > Rhodothermia > Rhodothermales > Rubricoccaceae > Rubrivirga. The sequence continues at coordinate 9,319 of CAYPVZ010000033.1, forward strand.
GGAGTAAGCCCCACGCTGGCTTTCGCCTGTGACGAGATTCTGGTTCGTAGTGCCGCAGGCCGAGAGAAGGACAGCGGTAAGGAGAAGCGTGCTTCGTCGAAGCCGCGCGAGATGGGAGGTCATGATGAGGCGGGAGAAGAAGGGACGGGATAGAGGGGCAAGACCGTTCCGCGTTCCACGTGAAACGCTGCGTGGTCCGGGCTCTCGAACGGCACGAGGCCTTCAAAGGGTTCTGAGCGAGCCGCTGTGATGAGAGACTGCCCTAAGGTGCCAGACACAAGCAGGTCCAGAACGACTCGCGTTCGTTCCGGGTCGAGCGGGCCAAACACGTCGTCCAGCAGGAGGATCGGGGGCTCGTCGAAACGCTCGCAGAAATACAGGGCCTGTGCCAGTCGGACGATCAGCGCGAAGGTGCGGTGCTGGCCCTGAGAGGCATACGGACGGAGATCGAAGCCATCGAGTTGAAAGTCGACCTCATCGAGATGAGGGCCGACGAGCGTCCGGCCGAGCTCGAGACTGCGGCGTCGCGAGCGATCGAGGGCCTGGCGGACGGAGTCGGTGTCGAGCGGGGCGTCCGATCCCAGGGATGGCTGGTACTGAAGCTCTGGCGGGGCGCCTGGCTCGCTCAGCAAGGCATGAGCCTCCTCCATGAAACGCGCCAACTGGTCGAGAAAGGAGCGACGTCGTTCCATGACGCGCGCACCTATACCGGCCAGTTCCTCATCCCACGCGTCGAGCGACTCCGCCGGGACGTTTCGGCCTCGGCGAACCTGCTGAAGGAGTGCGTTCTTCTGCTTGAGCGCGCGGCGGTAGCGGAGCAGGTCGTCCAGGTATGCCGGATACGCTTGGCTGAGCGTTGAGTCGAGAAGACGCCGCCGCTCTGCGGGCCCGCCCGCCGTGAGCTGGATGTCGTCCGGAGAAAGAATGACGCCGGCAACCCGCCCGACCAGCGATACGATGGTATCGAGTGGCGCCCCATTCGCGAAGGCACGCTTCTCCCGACCCGGGACGACCGCCAGCCGAAGGCGGAGGTCTTTCCTCTCTCCTCGTGAGAACCGGCCGTCAATGGAGAAGTGGGAATCGCCACGCCGGAGCACGTTGGCGTCCGAGGCGTTGAGGAAGCTCTTCCCGAGACAGAGATAGCCCAGAGCCTCCAGGAGATTTGTCTTCCCGGCCCCATTCGGCCCGACGAAAAGATTGACCGTGGGAGCGGCCTCGATCTCGGTCCGCTCGTGGGATCGGAAGTGCTGGAGGGCAAGGGTGAGGAGGCGCACAGACGGGGCGGACGAAGACGAGCGGATACCCGGTGGACCCTGCCAGAGTTCACTAAGCTTGAGGCTCCTCAGAGGGCCTTCATGCCGATCCGGATTCTCCTTCTTCTCGCGCTGGCGGCATCGTGGGGCGGGGGTGCGCGGCCGATGGAGGCTGAAACCGAGTGCGAGAGCCGACGCACAGCATTTTATGAGGACGCCCACGCTCGTCGGATGGACGGGCATGAAGAGCGCGTCCTGCTCATCTCACGGGCCCAGCGTCTCATCAATGTGTATGCGGCCCGCGCTCCCATGTGCACGGGAAGGCTCTACGAACATCTAGCCTACCTGCTCGTCGTCGACCATCAGCATGCGGAGGCGGTCAATCAGATCCAGGCCTATTTCGCGCGTGCAGGGGATCGGGTGCCCGCTCGAGCGCAGGTGAACCTCGGGATTCAACTGGGCTATGCGCTAAACCAACTGGGCCAGACGCTCAATGCGTCCCAGGCCTACTTCAAGGCCGCAAAGCATGCAGACGGCGTCGAGGCTCGGTTTGGAGCGCGTGCGCTCGTCGAAGCGGCCGCCACTGCTCGGGTTCTGGGGGATGACGCCGGTTCACTCCAGTACCTCGCTACTGCACTCGGCCTCATCCAGGACAGCTTGGCTTACGGCTCGAACCTTGAAACCGTGCATGGGCTGGCTCTGACCAGCTTGGGCAACCTCCTCGAGCACCAGCTGGCCGGGGAAGAGCGGCCACGTGAAAGGCGTCGTCTCATCCGCCTCCTCGATCAGACTGCTCAGCGGGCCATCAGCGCGCTCGGGCAAGACGGACAGGCTGCAGGGTATCGGGCCCTCTCGCTCAACCTGAGTGCGCTGGCGAATGCCATGGAAGGGCGCTTCGGCGAGGCCAGGGCAATCATTCAGCGAGCGCGGGTGTTGGCGCTTCGCGCCGGCGTGCTTCTGCCGACAGCGTTGTTCGAGACTGAGTTGATGAGGAGCCGAGTTCTCGAGCTTCAGGGCGATCAGGAAGGCGCTCGGCAGGCGGCCCTCGAGGCTCGACAGGATGCAGCCCAGCGGCATTCCGTGCTGGACGAGACCCGGGCCATCGAGCGGCTCGCGATGCTCGCGGAGCAGGAGCAGGCATGGGAATCGGCAGAGGACTTGTATCAGCAGGCCGTTTTCCTGAACGAGTCGTATCGGGCCCGGCTCGGGCTTCAGGATTGGAGTGTCGCCTCCTTCGGGGCCATGCAAGCGCCGTATCGCGGACTGGTGCGGGTCCGGCTGGCGGCAGGGGACGTGCGAGGCGCATTTGTGGCCTTGGAGCAGACGCGAGCTCGTTACCTCATCGATCTCCGCCACCATCTAGAGGTCCGCCGGCACCTGTCGCCAGCCGCCCGTGGGGAGGTCGATAGTCTGACGACCGCGCTCTCTGAGGCCAGACTGGAGGCCGTTGAGGAGCCTTCCACGACGCGAAGGGCCGCGCTTACCCTGCGGATCTCCACTCTTCAGCATCAGATTGAGACATCCACCCGAACCCCGCTGCCGGGTAACGAGGGCGTCGACATCGCGGCACTACAGTATCGCCTTGGAACTGCCGATAGGACGCTGGTCTCTTACTTCCTGGATGGAAGGTCGAGTACGGCCTTCGTCGTGCGCTCCGATACCCTCGTCGCGCTTCCGCTAGACGTCTCCCCTGCTCGGCTCCGGAGTGTTCTCGGACGGACGGCAGCGCTGTGGCGGGGGGACGAAGCCACAGATCCAGCGTTCTCATTGGCAGGGCTGCACGAGCTCTATCAACGACTGGTGGCTGAGGTTGAACCCTGGATCGAAGGAGACGACGTGGTCGTGATTCCCGACGGGGAGATCGCTTCGATCCCATTCGGCATGTTGGTCTCGGCGCCCGCTCAGAGCTACGAGTCAGCTGACTACCTCGTTCGGAAGTGGAGAATCGGCACGGATGTCGCCGCGAGCCTTGTGGAGGGAGCGGCGATACCTCGCCATGAAGCGGATCACATCCTCTCGCTGGGCTTCGATGGCTCGCCAGGTTCCACGTGGAACACTCGGTCACGGCCTCCTCTCACGCATGTCGACGAGGAGATAGAGGCCATCGCCATCTACAAAGGGGGCAACGCGCTGGTCGGCCGAGCGGCGAGCGAAGCCGCATTCGAACGACTGGCACCTCGTGCAGACATCATCCACATCGCCTCTCATGCGGAGGCGAACCCGGCTCTTCCTCTCTACTCCAGGATCGGGCTTGCTGGGGACTCGGATGAAGACGGCACGCTCCACCTCTATGAGATTCTCCAGACGCCGCTGGACGCCGATCTCGTGGTCTTGAGTGGGTGCTCGACGAGTCGAGGCCAGAATCAAAGCGGAGAAGGCGTGATTGGCCTGCAGTATGGGATGAGAGCTGCGGGGGCACGGGCGACGATTTCCACTCAGTGGCCCGTCGCAGACAAAGCGATGGCCGAGATCATGGGCGACCTCTACCGAGGACTGGCGAGAGGCCTCGACAAAGCAGAGGCCCTCCGTCAGGCTCAGCTGGCCTATCTGGCAAGTCACGAGGGCTTGAGCGCGAGCCCGTTCTACTGGGCTGCTCCCGTCCTTAGTGGGGACCCTTCTCCTGTGGGGCTTCAGAAATCGCATCGATGGCTCGTCTGGAGCGCTCTCCTCGGAGTCGCCATGATGGCATGGCTAGCTTGGCGACTCCGTCGTCCTCCTGCTCATGTCTGACCGCACCGCCCTCTTCGACCAGCTCCAGTCGCTCTCGACGGAAAAGCGAAACCCCCGCACGATGGGGATCGACACCGCCGCGCTGGCGGACGTCGTCGCCATGCTCCACGCCGAAGACCAGGTCGCGGTGAACGCGGTGACGCCCGAGCTTCCGTACGTCGCGCAGGCGGTCGAGATCGTCGAGGACGCGTTCCGCAACGGAGGACGGCTGTTCTACTGCGGGGCCGGAACGAGTGGGCGGCTCGGCGTGCTGGATGCGGCCGAGTGCCCGCCGACCTTCGGGACGCCGCCGGAACTGGTGCAGGGCCTGATCGCCGGCGGCCGTGAGGCCATGTTCCGCGCGCAGGAAGGGGCCGAAGACCACGAGTCCTACGGTGCGGCCGATCTCGATGAGGCTGGCGTAACCGAGCGCGACGTGGTCTGCGGCATCGCCGCCAGCCGGCGGACGCCCTACGTGGTCGGCGCCGTGGCGCGCGCTCGGGAGATCGGGGCGCGAACGCTCTTCGTGACCTGCAACCCGCGCAGCCAGTTCTCGCTCGACGTCGACGTCGCCATCTGCCCGGACGTCGGGCCGGAGCCGATCATGGGCTCGACGCGCATGAAGAGCGGCACGGCGACCAAACTCGTCCTCAACATGATCTCGACGGCCACGATGGTCCGCCTCGGCAAGGTCTACGAGAACATGATGGTCGACCTGCAGATGACCAACCTCAAGCTGGTCGAGCGTTCCAAGCGGATCGTGATGACGGCGACCGGCGTGGAGTACGACGAGGCCGCGGAGACGCTGGAGGCAGCCGGGGGCCATGTCAAGACGGCGCTCGTCATGCTGCTGGCGGACGTCGACGCCGAAACCGCCCGCCAGCGGATCGAGCAGGGCGGCGGATTTGTCCGCCATGCCATCGCCGGGACGACGCCGTAGGGGTGACGGACGGCGAACCTAAACGGGAGAGACGCCAGGGTGTCAGCGTCGGTCCCGAACCTGCAGGCCCTTCGGTCGCGTAGGGCCGGGCCCGAAATCCGACACCCTCCACACATCACGTGGAACTGTGGGGATCGGAGCCGGCTACTCATCCCATGTGGTTCCTCTCCGTCCTCCTGCTCCTCTTCTGCCGCGCCGACACTGTCGAAGACCGGCGCGCCGATCTGCTCGCCGCCATCGCGGACTACGTCGAGCCGCTCGATGTGCCGTGGGACTCGACAGCCGTTCGCGTCGGTTGGATCGATCTCAACGGCGATGGGCGCGAGGACGCGCTGGTGTCGCTGAAGGGCGACGCGTGGTGTGGCTCTGGAGGCTGCACGGTTCTCGTGTTCGAGGCGATGGACGACCTCGACGCCGAGGAGTTCGGAGCGTATCGCGCGGCCGCGGAGATCAGCCTGATGCACGGACCGATCCTTATCGCCAAAGGGGATGGACTCTGGGCCGACCTGATCGCCGAGGGAGAAGACGGCACCATGCACGTCCTCCAGTTCGACGGCGAGACCTACCCTGTAAGCCCGGGCAGCGCGCCCCGACTGGAGGGCGCCCCACCCGGCGGCACGATCGTCTTTGCGGACTAGCGCCCCCTCCCTCCTGCTGTTTTCTCATGCCCGGAGCCATCGGCTCCGGGCTCGCTGTGTGTGTCCGTGACGCTCTCTGATCTTCGCGCCCGCCTCGGCGCGCTTCCGTTTTTCGAGCGGGTCCGCGAGGCATCGCTCTCGCCTGGGGAATCGCTTCGGCTCAAGGGGACAGTCGGCTCCCTTCCGGCTTTCGTGCTGGCGGATCTCCTCGACCAGCGCGGTGGTCCGCTCGTCGCCCTCCTCGCCGAGAGCGAGAGCGCCGACTACCTTCGCTCGGACCTGGAGCAGTTACTCGGCAGCGACGATCACGTCCTCTTCCTCCCTCCCACCGGCCACGAGCCCTACGACCCCGAGCAGCTCGCCGACACGCTCCCGCTCGTCCAGCGTGCCGACGCGCTCGGCCGCCTCCGCGAGGGCTTCGACGGGATTCTGGTCACCAGCGTCGAAGCGATCTCGGAACTGGTGCCCCTGCCGGAGACGGTCAGCAACGAGACCCTGGTCGTCCGGGTCGGCGAGGAGGTGGCGCCGGAGGATCTGATGGAGCGTCTGACGGGCCAGGGCTTCGAACCGGTCGAGTTCGTGAGTGAGCCCGGCGAGCTGGCGCTCCGCGGCGGCATCCTCGACGTGTACCCGTTCGCCGGCGGCTACCCGATCCGCCTGGAGTTCTTCGGCGACGAAGTCG
>CAYPVZ010000034.1:0-15251 GCA_964414235.1 uncultured Rhodothermales bacterium
GAGCAGACGTCCGAGAGACCCGGGCCGGACGAACGTCATGAGACGCCGTCCAGGGGAACCGACGCCTCGACGGTCACGCCGCGGGCGGTGTCCACGTCGAGCGAGCCGCCGAGGCCCTCTGCCCGCTCGCGCATCGTCCGCATGCCGAAGCCGGAGGGCGCGCCGTCGCCGGAGACCGGCACGGGCGGGCGGAACGCCCCGTCGTCCTCGACGCGGAGCACGACGCGACCGCCGCGCGCGACGAGCTGGACCGAGACGGCGCGGCCGCCGCTGTGCTTGACGGCGTTCTGCACGGCCTCCTGCCCGATGCGGTAGAGCTGGAGCGCGTGGGCCGAGGGCAGGGTCGCGTAGCGGTCGCCCTCGGCGGTGACGGCGGCGTGCATGCCCGCGCGGCCGGCGCGGGACTCGGCGAAGCGCCGGAGCTGCGCCGCCAGCCCCTCGACCGTGATCTCGGCGGTGTTGAGCACCCAGACGGTCTCGCGGAGCTGCTGGAGCGCCTCGCGCGCGTCCGACTCGACGTCGTCGAGCGTGACGCCGACGCCGGTGCCCGACTGGCGGCCGAGGCGGGCCAGCTCGACGCCCGCCAGCAGCGACGACAGCTGGGCGCCGACCGAGTCGTGGAGGTCGCGGCTGATGCGCGTCCGCTCGGCCTGCCGCTCGGCCTCGACGAGCCGGCCCTGCGTCTCGCGCAGCTCCGCCAGCGTGGCCGAGAGCTCGGCGTTGGCGCGGCTGAGCAGGTGGCCCGCCTCCGCGTTCCGGTACGTTTGCAGATACAACGCGCGGTCCACGAAGACGGCGAAGACGGTCAGCAGGACGAAGGGCGCCACCCATTCGACGACGACGAGCGGCGGGGCCCCGAGGGCGAGCGCGCCGAGGAGGGCGACGGCGAACGCCGCCGGGTACGCCAGCAGCCGCCCCCGCGTCGGGCTGTGGACGAGGACGGCCACGACGAGCAGCGTCAGGCCGTAGAGCGCGTACGACGGGGCGTTGGTCACGAAGTACGCCCCGAACCATCCCCCGAGAAGCGTGAACCAGACCGCGAGGCCGCTCGCCCACCGCTCGTCGCGGACGCCCGGGGGCGCTCGGCGCTCGACGACGAGGAAGACGCCCAGGGTGAGCACCGCCACCACTCGCCACACGAAGATGCCGAACGCGTGCACGCCATCCAGCGGGTCGGCCATGACGCTCCCCGTGTAGTTCAGCCAGTCGTCGATGTAGAACAGGGGGAGGTTGACGAGCAGGCCGGCCCACGCCAGCCGGCGCGCCCGGCGGCGGGCGCTCGTCGCCAGCTCGGCCGCGACGAGCTCCGAGACGGGCGTCGGCCCGTGCGGGTGGATCGCCTTGGCGTCGCGGAGGCGATGGAGGAAGCGGGGGGCGTCGGGCACGGGGGGCGGGGCGGGGCGTCCAACCTACCGCCGCGACTCCCCCATGGACGGTCACCTTCCGATGCCACTCGACGCTCCCGGCGCGCTGCCCGCCGCCTTCGCCGCCGCCTGGAACGCCCGCGACGCCGACGCCCTCGCGGCCCTCTTCGAGCCCGACGCCGAGTTCGTCAACGTGGTCGGGCTGTGGTGGCACGACCGGGAGGCCATCCGCCGGGCCCACGCCTACGGGCTGGCGGTGATCTTCCCGGACTCGACGCTGGCGGTGGTGCGGACGCGCGCGAAGGCGCTGGCGGAGGGCGTCGCGGTGGTCCATGCGCTCATGCGGCTCACGGGGCAGAGCGCCGTCGGCGACGTCCGCCAGCCGGGCGAGCGGCGGACGGTCTTCTCGTTCGTGATGCGGCGCGGCGCCGAGGGCTGGCGGTGCGCCTCGGCGCAGAACACGGACGTGGTGCCGGGCGCCGAGACGCACGTGCGCGACGCCGACGGCGCCCTCTGCGCGGCCGACTACCGGCGCTGAGCGGAAGCCTCGCTCCCATCGGCGCAACGCCCCGGCTCTGTAGTGCCTGGAAACCCTGCCGTATTGTCAAATCACCGGCCGGTACTGGCAGGAAACTCTGCCGTATTGTCAAGTCACCGACCGGTAATGCCGCGTCACCGCCTCGTAGTGCCAGGTCACTGGCCGGTAGTGCCACGTCACCGCCTCGTATCGCCGTCGGACAGCCCGGTAGTGTCGCGTCACCGCCCTGCAGTGCCACGTCACCGCCCAGTAGCGATGTCGTGTCCTGCAGGAAAGCCTTCCGGGGCCCAGTTGCTACATCCCACAGGCCAAGTAAAATGAGTGGTCGGGCTGCTCGAACGCGCCGCCAGTCGGGAGAGCCAGGGATGAGGCCGCCCCAGACCGGATCCAGCAGGGGTTATGTCGCCCAGAGCACCTCGGCGTCGGAATCGAAAAACGAGGCCAGCTCACCCCGAGAAAAGGGCCACTGCGCATCGTCGTCGGTGTAGTCGAGCGCTAAGTAGGCCGCCAGTTCCTCTGCTGTCCAGGGTCCGAGAGAGGTCCTGTAGTCGGGAAAGCCCGCCTGAACCTCATGCCAGTCTGCGTAGGGCCGCTTCGAAAGGGCGATCCCGGAGTCGAGGAAGACGAGGTGGGCGGTTCGGCCGGACGGGTGGTTCAATGGACAAGCAGCAGGACGTACGTGGATGAGCCTCCAGTCTAGCTTGACGATACGGCCTCGGGATGTTCAGGTCGTCGGCTCGCCCTCGCCCCGCCGGCGGACGTAGTGGAGCACGCCGGAAGCGTCGGCCGGGCCGGAGCGCTCGAAGCCCAGCTTCTCCAGGACGCGGATCGACGGCCCCCGGTCGGGCAGCGTGTCACCAGTCACGCGCTGCACGCGGGCGTCCGCGAAGGCCCGTGCGACGAGCCCACCCGCGGCCTCGGTCGCGTAGCCCTTCCCCTGCTCGACCTCGACGATGGAGTAGCCGAGGCCGACGGTGCCGTCCCCGCCGGGCGGCCCGTAATAGCCACCGAACCCGACGAGTACGCGGTCGGCGCGGCGGACGAAGACGTAGCTGCCCCAGCCCGCCTCGGTGGCGGCCTCAGCCCGGTCGAGCGAGAAGCGGAGAGCGTCGTTGTCGTAGAACTCAGGCGGCCACGACGCGGGGAGCGTAGCGCCGAGCGCCTTGGATAGCTCGGCATCGCTTTCGAGGGCCGCGCGGAGGATGCCGGTCGTGGCCGGGACGAGGTCGAGGCGAGCGGTGTGGATCGGCATGCAAAGGCTCAGGCGTCGTGTGACAATCTCGCCCCCGCCTCACATCTCGTCACGCGCTGCGGCCGCGACCGCTCGCACGACGGCATCCCCAACCTTCTTCTGCCAATGTGTTGCTCGGTGGAACCAGATGGTGAAGGGAACGAACCCCACCCACACTCCCATCAGGATTCCTGCGGAGACCGAACCGCTGGCGGCAGACGGGAGGGCAACCGCGAGACCCAGAGCGGCAGACCAGAAGGCCCAATTCCCTCCCCCTTCGGTCTCATACTCGGCCCTCACCACGTCGGCCTCCGTGCTCACCCAGATGTGGACCGCCTGGTACATCCACCCCGAATACGAGCGGACCCAACCCTCGGCAGGTCTCGCGTCGATGTCGTGGGCGTCCCAGACCTCCGCGTCCTGAGCGAGGTGCCGCACGACAGCCTCTGCCGTGACCGGCGCCGTCATGCGCACGCGGATCGTGTCCTTGCCCATGGCGGCGCCGAGGCGGGGCTACTCGCGCCCCGGCAGGTGGAGCTCGACCGGGTCCGGCGTGGCCGCCTTGAGCGTCCCCCGGCTGATGATCGTCGCCCCCTTGTTGCCGCGGTTCGAGACCTCGAACTTGGTCGTCCGCACGATCTCGGTCCGCCCGCGGCTGGTCTCGACCTCCAGGCCGCGCCGGGCGGCGTCCGAGACGGCCATGCCGAGCACGCGGTCGTCCTTGCCCGCCAGCCGCATGGCGATGACGCCCTTGGCGGCGCTCTTGAAGACGGGGATCTGGGGCACCGGGAAGATCAGCGCGCGGCCCTCCCTGGAGGCTAGGCACACGTTCTCGGTGCCGGCCGCGACCTCGGCGTTGACGACGCGCTCGCCGGCCCGCAGGCGCATGATCACGCGCCCGTTCTTGTTGGACGGCTCGACGAAGGCCTCGGTCTCCAGCCGCACCGCCAGCCCGTCGGACGAGACGGCGACGACGTAGGGGCCGAACGTCACGTCCTCGGCCGGCGGGGCGCCGTCGCCCGAGAACAGCTCAGGCTGGGGGACGCCGCCGACCTCCGGGACGCCGCGCGGCATCACGCGGGCGTCGAAGCAGGCCACGCCGACGACGGTCTCCTTGTCGGCGAAGTCGAAGTACTTCTGGACCGGGTCGCCGTAGCCCGTCGTCTGCGGGAGGTCGTCGACGCGGATCGTGTAGGCCCGGCCGGCGGAGGTGAAGAAGCCGACGGTGGCGCGCGTGGAGGCCGCCAGCGCGTAGAGCACGCGGTCGCCCTCGCGGACGCGGATGGCGCCGAGGTCGGTGTAGGAGCGCTGGCGCTTGACCCAGCCGTCCCTGGTGACGAGCACGTAGACGTCCTCCTTGACGATGTAGTCCTCGGCCGAGTACTCCACGACGGCGTCCGGCCCCTCGATCTGGGAGCGTCGCGGGTCGGCGTACTGCTTCTTGATGGCGCGCAGCTCGGCGCGGACGATGCCCCAGCGGCCGGGCTCGTCCGCCAGCAGGGCGCGGATCTCGGCGGCGCGGGCCTCCTTCTCGGCCAGCTCCTTCAGGATGGCGTCGATCTCGAGCTGGGCCAGCCGGTAGAGCTTGATCTCCAGGACGGCGTCGGCCTGCTCCTCGTCGAGGCCGAAGCGGTGGCGGAGGCGGCCGTTGGCGTCGGCCTTGTTCTTGGAGGCGCGGATGAGCCGGATGGCCTCGTCGAGCGCGTCGAAGATGATGGCGAAGCCCTTGAGGATGTGGATCCGCTTCTCGAGGGCGCGCAGCTCGTGCTCCAGCCGTCGCGTGACGACCTCCAGCCGGAAGTCGAGGAAGTGGCGGAGCGCCGTCTTCAGGTCCACCTTCTGCGGCGCCGCGACCTCCGGGTTGGCGGTCGGGACGAGGGCGGTCAGGTTGACGTGGAAGCGCGTCTGGAGGGGCGTGTGCTTGAAGAGGTAGGCCATGGCGGCCTCCGCGCTGGCGCCGCGCTTGAGCTCCAGCACGATGCGGACGTCCTCCGTCGACTCGTCGCGGATGTCGACGATCTGGGGCACCTTGCCGGCCCGGATGTGGTCGGCGATCTTCTCGATCAGGTCGGCCTTCTGGATGGCGTACGGGATCGACGTGACGACGATGGTCCCCTTGCCCTCCTCGACGTACTCGCCGCGCAGGTCGATGGCGCCCTCGCCCGTCTCGTAGATCTTCGCGATCTCCTCGGGCGTGTTGAGGATGCGCCCGCCCGTCGGGAAGTCCGGCCCCTGGACCGACTTCAGGAGGGTCTCCAGCCGCGCCTCGGGGCTCTTGACGAGCGTCAGGCAGGCGTCGACGACCTCGCCCAGGTTGTGCGGCGGCACGTTCGTCGCCATGCCGACGGCGATGCCGGTCGCGCCGTTGACGAGGAAGTTGGGGAACGGCGCGGGGAGGACGACGGGCTCGAAGAGCTGGCCGTCGTAGGTCGGCCGGAAGGCGACGGTGTCCTGCTTGATCTCCTTGAGCAGCTCGGCGCCGAGGGCGCGGAGGCGGGCCTCGGTGTAGCGCATCGCCGCCGCGCTGTCGCCGTCGAGCGAGCCGAAGTTGCCCTGGCCGTCGACGAGGGGCCCGCGGAGCGCCCAGCTCTGGGCCATCCGGACCATGGCGTCGTAAATGGCCGTGTCGCCGTGCGGGTGGTACTTGCCCATCACCTCGCCGACGATGGTGGCGCTCTTGCGGAAGCGGGCGTCCGGCAGCAGCCGGAGGTTGGTCGCCATCGCGTAGAGGATGCGCCGCTGGACCGGCTTGAGGCCGTCGCGGACGTCCGGCAGCGCCCGGCTGGTGATGACCGAGAGGGCGTAGGTGAGGTAGCGCTCCTTGGCGGTTTCGTGGAGCGGGATCGTGTCGACGACGGGCATGGGTCTCCAGCTCGAGTTGGCGTGGCGTCCGGGGGTCACCAATCTACCCTGGAGGGGTGACACGCTGCGTCACCCGCTTTGCACTTGCGCGGGGCCCCGCTTGCAGCGACCCTGGAATCGTCCGTTCGCCCTCTCCTGCTGACCTATGCTCCGCTGGATTCTGCCCTCCGCCCTCTTCGTCGCCCTCGCGGGACTGGTGAGTGGCTGCGACTCGTCCGGCCCGGCTCTCGATGCCGAGTCAGAGCTCCCCCAGGACACCTCCTACACACCGGTTCCGATCGCTGGCACCATCGGCTTCCTGCAGTCGGACTGGACAGGCAGCAGCCGAACCTGGTACTGGAAGTACGTGGATCTCGAAACGGGTGACGTTCGCATTCGCTCGACGTTGAACGGTGTGGTCCGAAACGGGGGGCAATGGGGCGGGGGGGCATTTCCAGAACGGGTCGCCGAATCACCCGACGGAACCCGCCTCGCGATTGCGACCGACGAGTGCCATGGATGCACGACCTATCGCGGAGGACTGTACGTGGCGGACATCGACACCCAATCGCACGTACTTATCACAGCAGGAGAAAACTATCACAGTATCCAGTGGTCTCCAGACAATCAGTCACTTCTCTTCAGTGGACTCATCGGACACATAGCACAGGACGACTCGCTCGTCGGTGAACCCACCTGTGTCCTGTGCCTATCCGACGACACGTCTTCGCCTCGATCCACATCCGCACTTGTCTGGGGGGCGAACAGCGAAACCGTCCGTTTCGCCGTTCGACCTGGGTCACCATCTGGGTCCCCGCCCCCATCCTTCCATGTGTACGAGGTCGACCTTCGCACCCCTCAGTCACCCCGACGTCTGACCCAGCTCCCAATTCAGGGCATAGACGCGTCCATCGGCCCCAAGGGCCATCACGTCGTCGCACGAACGCGAAGCGCGGATACCTCACCCTACGAGCTGGTGACGCTTGAGACGGGAGAATCCCAGCCGCTTACGCTTGCGGTGGACGAGGGCAACGAGGCGCGGGTCCATGACATCGTGTGGAACCCCGACGGACGCTATATGCTCGTGCATTACAGCGAGGCCCCGGCTGGCTTTCCCGGCAACGTGATCTCGAACCACGTGGGGTTTTTCGACACCCAGGACCCCGAGTTGAGGTGGCAGCCTCTGGAGAACATCCAGCCAGACACCTTCTATGGGGACGCGAGCATCTCCATGTTCAAGGTCCGCCAGCCGGCCTCCTGAGCCGCCAGCTCGAGCTGGCGATCCTGTCCGTGGGCCTTGCCCATGGGGCCGGCTCGGCTGGCGGGGCGCGTCGCCAGCGGGTCCGTCGTCGTGGAGGGCGGCCGTGACGTCGTCGTCGCGGCCCTGGCGGGGGTGGAGCGCCACGATGCCGGCCCGTGGCACCGGCCGATCAGAACCCGAGCAGATGTCCCTGTGGCAGGCGGAGGTCGCCGGGGCCTGATCCGAGGTTGGCCTGCCCATGTGACGGGTCCAGCAGCACGTGGCCCGTCGACGTGTCGAGGGCGGCCGTCCCGTTGAGCATCAGCACGTCCGGCGCCACGAACCCGAACGTGTCGTACACCCCCCCCGCCGTGCGCACGTCGTAGGTCTGCAGGGGCTCCAACGTCTCGGCGTCGTAGACGCGGACGCTCGTGCTCTCGTAGTACGAGAGGTACACGCGGCCGTCCTGGACGGCGACGAGGGCCACCCCCGGCGTCTCTACGGCCCCGAGCACGTCGAGGGAGCCGAGGGCGAGTTGGACGAGCGTCTGGGTCCCCGTGTAGTCGCGGGTTGTGAGGAACAGAGAGCGTCCGTCGGTCTCGGTCTTTCCGGAGAACGACACAGACTTCGTGATCTCCCCCGTCGCGGGGTCGATGCTGTCCGTCGAAGGCCGCTCATCCCGGCTGTTCGCCGTGCTCGACGAGTAGAGGGACCCGCCGACACGACGGAGCGAGGGTTGATACGTGCTGCCCACGTTGCCGAGCTCGGCGAACGGCTCGACCGCGCACCGGTCCTCATCCGTCGCACAGGCGGGGTCGACCCGACCGATCCCCCCGCTGAACCCGTCCCGCCACGCCCGGACATACACGGCGTCGTCGTAGACCGAGAGGTCTGCCACGGAGTACAGGTCATCGGGAAGCTCGATGGTCCGGTGCACCCTGGCCTCGTACGGGTCGACGATGTGCATCGCGTCGTACGGCCCTGCCGTCTCCTGGTCCGGCGTCGCCACCCAGATGTACCCGTGGGCGTCCACCTGGGCCGTAGTCGTGATGAGACCGGGGAGCCGGATCGAACGGACCAGACGGGGTGGGTCTGACGGACCCGTACCGAGAGTGTAGAGCCACACACTCCCGTACCCTCCGATTACTCCCATCTCGGCGTAGGCCGAGCGCGAGGTAGGTTGCGTCGGAGCGTACTCGGTTACGGCGAGACGCTGGCCCACATCGAGCGGGCGGTGGTCGGACCCCGCGGCGTCGCACCCCCCCACCCCCAGGACCGCCCCGAGCGCGAGGGGGAGGAGGGCAACGAGCAAGGCGGGACTAGCGCTTCTCATAATGGTACACCGTTGTGAGGTGCCCACTGTGCTCCAAGTCGTTGGGACTCACCCAGAACCCCCACGTGGGGTCCAGGCTGTCGCCGGTCGCTCGCCGGTACGCAAACCAGATCAGCTTCGAGCAGTACCATTCCGTGTCGTTTGTTTTGAGCGACCAGAAGTCGTAGGGGTCCGGGTCCTGATCTTTGGCAATGGCGACGGCCTGCTCTCTCTCGGACCACGTCGCCTGATCGTGGTACAGCACCAGCGCCTTCCGGAGCCCTGACGTATCGAACCAGGTCTTCGCTTTGCGC
Organism: uncultured Rhodothermales bacterium; assembly: GCA_964414235.1. Taxonomy (GTDB): domain Bacteria; phylum Bacteroidota; class Rhodothermia; order Rhodothermales; family Rubricoccaceae; genus Rubrivirga. Next base: position 8,841 of record CAYPVZ010000034.1, read on the forward strand.
TCCAGGACCTGATCGTTTCTCGAATAGTCTGTCCCAATGGCCTCCATCGACTTCGTTTCGTCGTTCAGGTAATCCCCACCCCACCGCCCGTTGCTTGCAACATTTACACCGCCTAGCCTGGTGATGATGAGCGAGTGGCCCAGGTTGCTCCAGCCGCCGAACGAGCCCCCTGAGGAGGTCCCGGACGAGCAGCCGGACGACGCCGAGGAGCCGTTCGGGGACGAGGTTCCGGACGACACCCCGCAGTCCTTCTCCCCGGAGATCACGTCGCCGACCCAGACCGAGGGCCACGTAGCGGCCGACGCCTGCGTCGCGGACCGGTCGGAGGTGGGCCGGTACGGCTGGCCGCTACTGGAGCCGCCAGAACTCCCCCCCCCGTACCCTCCGCCGCCGGTGTAAGGACAGTCGATGGCAGTTCCGCACTCGTACGGATCGAAAACCTGGACCTCCTGCATGACCAACCGAGCAGCGTCGGGGGGCGAAGCGCTCGATACTGTGAACCGGTTTCCGTCAGAGTAGAGCGACTCGTACGAGGGGCCAGCGCGGCGGGCGGTGGCCCCGATCACGCTCTCGAACGTGTCTAGGTCAGTGTAGTACACCTCCGGCTCGGTTGCGCTCGACGGTCCCTCCGCCGGGACCGCCGCAACAAAGGCGTTGAAGCCCGCCGCCGAGTAAAGGGAGTCGGTCTCATCGAACACGAGCGGGACCAGCACGAGCGTGTCTCCTCCACTCGAACGACGAGCGTAGCTCTCGGTCAGCTGGTCGATGGCCTCCGGCCGGAACAGCGCGCCCCTTGGGAAATCGCTCCGGGCCGGTCCGTGCGGAAATGCTTCCACGGGGGCGGGATCTACGACGGGTGAACCCGTATCGCAGCCTGCGAAGAATATGACGGAGAGGCTTAAAGCGCCTCCCCACGCAAGGGGCGCAGAGAACCTGGTCATGGTGCTCGAGAACAAGGAAGACATGGAGGACCAACAGGTCTCTCAAGAGAACACAAATTACACACGTCGACCACAAAAAACGACACAATGAAGCTTTATTCTTGTTTCTCCTCCCTCCGCTGGTGGTGCCCGTCAGCAGCAGCGTCAATCGTCGGGGAGGGCAGCCGTGACGTCATCGTCGTCGCCGCCGCGAGGGTGGAGCGCCACGATGCCAGCGCGCCAGCATCACGAGCGCCTTCGACGCCTTCCACGGCGGCAGCTTGTTCATCCGGGCGTACTCGCGGACGGTGATCCGCTCGTGGCGGTCGAAGCACTCCAGCCTACGGCGCTCGGCTGGCGGCGCGCGTCGCCAGCCGAGCGGCTGCGGCTGAGCAGAGCCTTCCCACCCCGGCTACGCGGCGTACCGAATTCCAGACGAGTGGCTCTCACGAGTCGAGGTGCTCTCTTCCTGCTGCTCCCCATGCATTCGACCAACAGATCGGGCTGCACTCCGTCGATTCCGCATCGCTAGAGGCATTCACGCGGCGGGGCGTTCACAAACGACGAAAGGAGAGGCGCCTCCATGTTACCTTCACGAGTCACCCACACCTCCTTCTCGCGATGCCTCGACCCCTTCGGTACGCCTTCGCACTCTTCTGTCTCACTACGGCCGCGCTCACTACGTCCGCGGACGCCCAGACCGTGATCACCGGAACGGTTACGGACGCCGAGACTGGCGCCGCCCTGCCCGGCGTCAACGTCGTCGTCGGCACCCCGCCCAGGGGGACGTCCACCGACGTGGATGGGGCCTACCAGCTCACGGTCCCGGCCGGGGCGGACTCGCTCGTGTTCTCCTTCATCGGCTACCAACGGCTGGCGGTCGCCATCGGAGGCCGGACGCAGATCGACGTGGCCCTGACTCCGGGCACGGTCCTCGGCGACGTCGTGGTGACGGCGCTCGGCATCGAGCGCCAGGAGCGCGAGTTGGGGTATGCCATCCAACGGATCGACGCGGCCGACATTTCTGAGACCGACGCCGGCAACCTCGTCGCGGGGCTCTCCGGCCGCATCGCTGGCGCCCAGGTCACCGACACTGGGGGCGCGCCTGGACAGGGCGCCCGCATCATCCTGCGTGGCATCACCTCGCTCGAGACTGGCGGCGACAACCAGCCCCTGTTCATCGTCGACGGCATCCCCATCGACAACTCGACCAACACCGGCGCAGAGGGCTTCGACTCGCGCGGCTTCTCGAACCGCGCCGTCGACATCAACCCCAACGACGTCGAGTCGATCAGTGTCCTGAAGGGAGCCTCAGCGACGGCTCTCTATGGGCTCCGCGCTGCCAACGGGGCCGTCATCATCACCACCAAGAGCGGCCGGGCCGGCGCCCCCCGCGTCAACATCACCTCGTCGGTCAGCGGCGACGTGGCCAACCGGCTGCCCCAGACCCAGTCGACCTACGCGCAGGGCTACATCGGAGAGTTCGACGCCGGCAGCTTCTACTGCTGCTGGGGCCCGACCGTCGAGGACGCCCGCGCCATCGATCCCAGTCTCCAGACCTACAACAGCTACGAGCAAGCCTACGAGACCGGCTTGACGTTGGACAACAACGTGAGCTTCTCCGGCGGCAATGAACGGACGACGTTCTACGGATCGCTCTCGAACCTCACCAGTGACGGCATCCTGCCCTTCAGCGACTGGTCCCGCACGTCGGTCCGACTCAGCGGCGCCCTCCGCCCCAGCTCGTCGGTCCGCTTCGGAGGCTCGCTCAACTACGTCAACTCGGGCGGCGACCGCGTTTTCGCCGACCGCTTCAACGAGCGGCTGGCCTACTGGGCCTCGACCGTCGACGTCACGAACTACATCAATGAGAACGGGACGATGCGCGGCTACCGCGGCGCCGACGGCACCGCCGGCACGACCCCGATCTACGATGCCCGCTACGCCACGTACACCGACGACGTCAACCGCCTCATCGGCACCGTCAGCCTCGACGTCACCCCTGCGGACTGGCTCAGCGTCTCCTACCGGGCCGGCGTCGATACGTATGGCGACAATCGGTTCCAGACCACGCGCGGGCCACTCGGCTTCGAGAATGAGAACGCCCTCAGCTCGACCGGCGACGTCGGTGAGACGCGGATCTTCAGCCGCGACCTGACCTCGACGTTCAGCGTCACAGCCCGCCATGATTTCGGCAAGGTGGGCGCCGAGTTCCTCGTCGGCAACGACGTGTTCGATCGATACTCGGACCAAGTATTCACCTTCGGCTCGGACCTCGCCATCCCCGACCTCTTCCGGTTCAGCAACGTTCGCGAGCTGTCCTCCAGCTTCTTCATTCGGCAGCAGCGGCTCGTCGGACTCTACGGCGACCTCAAGTTGGACTACGACGACACCGTCTACCTCGAGGTCACCGGTCGCAACGACTGGAGTTCGACGCTGCCGGTCGCCGACCGCTCGTTCTTCTACCCGTCGGTGAGCCTGGGCTACGTGTTCACGGAGCACCTCAACCCTGGCGACGTGTTCGACTACGGCAAGCTCCGCTTCTCGCTGGCGGAGGTGGGCAAGGACACCGAACCGTACCGCCTCTCGCGCACCTACGGATCACCGAGCGTCTTCCCGCTCAATGGTCAGACCGGCTTCACTCTTGACTCCGTCCTCGGCTCGGCCGACCTCGTGCCCGAACGCACGACCTCCTTCGAGGCCGGCACCGACCTGCGCTTCTTCAACGGCCGAGGCCGCCTCGATGCGACTTACTACACGGCAACGAGCCGCGACCAGATCATCAACGTCCCGATCTCAAACGCGACCGGGTTCTCTCGGATCGTCCTCAACGCGGGCTCAATCCGTAACGAGGGCCTCGAGCTGCAGCTCGGCGCGGCCCTCATCGAGACGCAGAGTCTTGGCTGGGACGTGACGCTCAACTTCGGGACCAACCGAAACACCGTCGTCTCGATCCGCGAGGGGATCGACGAGATTCAGCTGGGCTCGCAGTATGGCTACTCGGGGAGCACGGCGACGTTGCGTCTGATCCCAGGCCAGCCCTACGGCGCGATCTACGGCCGCAGCTTCGCCCGCTACTATGCACCCGGCGAAGAGGACGACGGGATCACGCTCAACGAGGACGCCCCGCTGCTCATCGGCTCGGACGGCTTCCCCATCATCGACACCACCCCGAGGATGCTCGGCAACATGACGCCGAACTGGACGGGCGGCCTCCTCAACCGGCTCCGCTTCCGGAGCTTCGAACTCACGGCGCTCCTCGACGCGAGCATCGGCGGGCAGAAGTACAGCCAGTACCACAACTTCCTCGTCGCGCTCGGCGCCTCCGAGACCACGCTCGACCGCGACGAGACGCGCGTGTTCGAGGGCGTCACCGCCGACGGCCAGCCGAACACGACCGAGGTCTACATCGGCCAGGGCGACTACGACACCAACGGGGACGGCGTGATCAGCGACAATGAGGAGTACGGTGCTGGCTACTACCGCAACATCTACCGCGGCTCCACCGAGGCCGCCGTGTTCGACGCGAGCTACCTCAAGCTCCGCAACCTCAGCTTGGCCTTCACGATCCCGACACGGTACGTGGCCCAGCTAGGCGTCGGCCGTGCCCGCCTCGTCGGCGCCGCCAACAACATCATCCTCTGGACACCTTACCCCTACCTCGACCCGGAGGTGACCTCCTCGGGGACCGGCAACGCGCAGGGGTTCTCGGGGCTGGCCCACCCGGGCGTCACGAGTTACACGCTCACGCTTGAGCTCGGCCTCTAGCAGCGCCTCTCCCCGACGCCCTCCCGCCTCCGACTCGACCGTTTCCATGACTGCTCTCCGCTCTTGCCTACGCACGCCGGCCTCCGCCCTGGCTGGCGCCGCGCTCCTCACCGTACCGCTGGCCTTCAGCGGCTGCGACAGCTACCTCGACATCAACGAGGACCCCAACAACCCCACCGACGTCCCCGTCACCGCGCTCCTTGCCAGCGCCTCGTTGCGGACTGGCGACAACTACTTCGACCTCGGCGACATCACCACCAACTACGTCCAGTACATCGCCTCTCCCAACCAGGCCTCTTCCACCGACGTCTACGAGCGCCTCAGCTTCGACAACACCTGGGGCGAGATCTACGACGTGATGGCCGACCTCACGGTGATCGAGGAGAAGGGGGCCGCCGAGAACGCCACGGACTATGTCGGCATCGCCAAGATCCTCAAAGCCCTCCACCTCGGTTCCGCCGTGGACGTTTGGGGCGACGTGCCCTACTCGTTGGCGTTCAACCCCGACGAGACTCTGACGCCCGGCTTCGACGACGCAGAAGATCTCTACGATGAGGTCTTCACGCTGCTCAGCGATGGGATCGCTGCGCTAGAGGCCGGGGGCTCCACCGTCGAGCCTGGCGGCGACGACTTCATTTACCAGGGCAACACCAGCCTCTGGATTCAGACGGGCTATGCGCTGCGGGCGCGCTACCTCAACCACCTCTCGGAGACCGGTGCTTACGACCCCATCGCGGTGCTGGCGGCCGTGGATGGAGCATACACCTCGAACGCCGGCGATGCCTCCGTAGACGCCGTAGGGGACCAGATCAACCCCTGGGCCAGCGTCGCCATCGCGAACGCGGGCCTCTCACTCGGCGGCTGGCTCTCAGAGCAGATCGTGCAGGCCCTCGACGGCACGACGTATGGCGTGATCGATCCTCGCATCGAAGCCTACACCGACACGACCGACTTCGGGACGTACATCGGGACCGAGAACGGGGCCGGCCGAGGCAATGCGGAGGCGGAGGGAGAGCGCAGCGTGCTCACCACCAACACCTACTTCGCCGCCCGTCTGGCGCCGCTCGAACTCATCACCTACGCCGAGGTCAAGATGATCGAAGCGGAAGCCGCGCTCCGTGCCAATCAGCCGGGCCGTGCCTACACGGCCTATCTGGAGGCCATCCGTGCGCACATGACGAAGCTTGGCGTCGCCGACGGCCCAGCTGAGGCGTACCTCGCGAGCAGCGTAGTGGGCGTGGGCGCCTCCGCGCTCTCGCTCGACGACGTGTTCAGGGAGAAGTACAAGATCATGTTCCTCAATCCGGAGGCCTGGGTCGACGCCCGGCGCTACGACTACGGCTACGCCGGCTTCACGCTGCCCGAGAATGCGGTCCTCTCCGAGTACATCCGGCGCATTGACTACCCAGACACCGAGTACACGCGCAACAGAGCCAACGTGCCGGCCGGCGCAGACAACCTGACGGCGCGCATCTTCTGGGACCAGTAGGCCTGACACGTTCGACACCTTCCCACCCGCTGGCGCTCGGCGCCAGCGGGTGGCGGTGTGTTTGTGCTCCAGGCCGGCTATGCCGCCCCGCTCACTGCCCGAGGCGAGACTACTCCGTGAGCGCCGCCGTGAAGTAGTCGTCGCCGCCCTCGCGGGGGTGGAGCGCCACGATGCCGGCCCGCGCCAGCATCACGAGCGCCTTCGACGCCTTCCACGGCGGCAGCTTGTTCATCC